>JAHJWA010000229.1 GCA_018828205.1 Alphaproteobacteria bacterium | reverse complement strand
TTCTCCTGGACGCAAGGGAAGGTGCGCAATTGCTCGAGGCTCTTCTTGACCGCCGCGTGCTCCATGGCGCGCTCGGCATCGCGACCGGTGGTGCCGAACTTGCGAACGACATCCTCGCGCACCTCGTCGAGCATCCCGATCCACTCGGCCACGAAACCGCCCTGACCGAGCGGCTTGCCATGCAGATTCTGCGTCAGCGCCGCCTGGCAGCCACCGCACAGCCCGTGGCCCATCACGACGACATGCTCGACCTTGAGGAATTGCACGGCGAATTCGAGCGCGGCGGAAACGCCGTGCTGCCCGGGGCTGGTCTCGTAGGGCGGGACCATCGCCGCGACATTGCGGACCACGAAGATCTCGCCGGGGTCGACATCGAAGATCTGCGCCGGATCGACCCGGCTGTCCGAACAGGCGATAACCATCACCCGGGGCGCCTGCCCCTCGCGCAGCTGTTCCCAGCGGGCGTGCTGCGTCTGCCAGGTACCGGTGCGAAAGCGCTGGTAGCCGTCGATCAATTCGTCATAGCTCTTCATGGGTCAAAGCTCCTGCCGCGCGGCATTGCCTATGGCAAGCACGATGCCTAGATGGGGCTCGATATGAATGATCTTTCCACCGCACCCAAGCCCGAGGGCGAGCGCCCCGCCCGCCAGCGCAAGCCCGACTGGATCAGGGTCAAGGCCCCGACCGGCAAGGGCTATCACGAGACCCGCCAGCTGATGCGCGGGCTCGACCTGACGACCGTGTGCGAGGAAGCCGCCTGTCCCAACATCGGCGAATGCTGGGAGAAGAAGCACGCGACGATGATGATCCTGGGCGATGTCTGCACCCGCGCCTGCGCCTTCTGCAACGTCAAGACCGGGATGCCGCGGATCGTCGATCCGCTCGAGCCCGAGCACGTCGCCACCGCCGCAGCGACGATGGGGCTGGAACACATCGTCATCACCAGCGTCGATCGCGACGATCTGCCCGATGGCGGAGCGGGGCACTTCGTCAAGGTGATCCAGGCGATCCGGCGCGCGACGCCCGGCACCACGATCGAGATCCTGACCCCCGATTTTCGCGGCAAGATGCGCGCGGCGGTGGAGGCGATCTGCGAGGCGGGGCCCGACGTCTACAACCACAATCTCGAGACCGTCCCGCGGCTCTACCCGACGATCCGCCCCGGCGCGCGCTATTACGCCTCGCTGCGGCTGCTCGAAGAGGTCAAGCGCCACGACCCGATGATCTTCACCAAATCGGGCATCATGCTCGGGCTGGGCGAACAGCGGCTCGAGGTGCACCAGGTGATGGACGACATGCGCTGCGCGGACGTCGATTTCATGACCATGGGTCAGTATCTCCAGCCCACGCCCAAGCATGCCAGTGTCGAGGAATTCGTGACCCCCAAGGCCTTCACCGCCTTCGGGTCGATCGCCCGCGCCAAGGGTTTCCTGCAGGTCGCCTCGACCCCGCTGACCCGTTCCAGCTATCATGCCGGCGACGATTTTGCCGAGATGAGGGCGGCGCGAGAAGCCCGGCTGGCCAAGGAGCGCGCCAGGACCGGCGGCTGATGCCCGGCAGTCGCGAAACCCGCCGGCTTCCCTACAGCTGCGAGCAGATGTTCGATCTGGTCGCCGATGTCGCGCGCTATGAAGAATTCCTGCCCTGGGTCGTGGCGACCCGGGTGCGCTCGGACAGCGAGACCGAGATGGTCGCCGACATGCTGGTGGGCTTCAAGGCGATCCGCGAGAAGTTCACCTCGCGGGTGGACAAGTCTCGGCCCGAGCGGATCGAGGTCCATTATCTCGACGGCCCCTTGCGCGATCTCGACAACAGCTGGAGCTTCCGCCCGACCGAGGACGGGGGCTGCGAGATCGATTTCGCGGTCGAGTTTACCTTTCGCAACGCGGTGTTCGAAGCGATCGCCGGCCAGTATTTCGACCGCGCCTTCCGCAAGATGGTCGAGGCTTTCGAAAAGCGTGCCGACGATCTCTACGGACGCGAAGCCGCGCCCGGCAATGCCTAGGGCAGCAGCAGTTCCAGCGCGCAGATCGTCGCCTCGTGGCGGATCGCCGCGCGGCCCGGACCCTCGAACAGCCTGAGCTCGCCCTCGGGGTCCTTGTGCGAATCGCGGGTAACGCGGGCGAAGACCACCGTCCCGACCGGCTTGTGCGGCGAGCCGCCGCCGGGCCCCGCGACGCCGCTGATCGCCACCGCGACATCGGCATTGCTGCGCTCGAGCGCACCCTTGGCCATCGCCCAGACACAGGCCACCGACACGGCGCCGAACGTCTCGATAATGTCGCTCGGCACTCCGAGCATCTCCATCTTGGCTTCGTTGGAATAGGTCACGAAACCGCGATCGAGCACGGAAGACGATCCGGGGATTTCGGTCAGCGCCGCGGCGACCAGACCGCCGGTGCAGCTTTCCGCAACCACGAGCTTGCGCCCCGTGGCGGCATTTTCCTCGACCACCCGCTCTGCCAGGCGGACGATCGGTTCGGGGAGCAGACCTTCGGTCACGTCGCTGTCGATACGGAGTGCATGCTGGCCGGCCTCGTCATTCGCGGATCAGGGTGGCGATCGCCTGCGCGGCAATCCCTTCGCCGCGCCCGGCAAACCCCAGTCTCTCGGTGGTGGTGGCCTTCACCGATACAAGGGTGATGTCAACGCCGAGCAGCTCGGCGATGCGCGCCCGCATGGCGTCGCGGTGCGGGCCGATCTTGGGCGCCTCGCAGATCAGCGTGAGATCGACATTGCCGATCCCGTAGCCCGCCTCGCGGGCCAGGCTGGCGGCGTGGGTGAGGAAGCGGTCGCTGCTGGCGCCCTTCCACTGGGAATCGCTTGGCGGAAAATGGCTGCCGATATCGCCCGCGCCGATCGCGCCCAGAATGGCGTCGACCAATGCGTGGAGCCCGACATCGGCATCGCTGTGCCCGGCAAGCCCCAGATCGTGCTCGATCCGGATCCCGCCGAGCCAGAGTTCCTCTCCGGCGGCAAGGCGATGGACGTCGTAGCCCATTCCGGTGCGGATGGGGGGCAGGGCGGTCATGAAATCCTCCGCATAGGTCAGCTTGGCGAGTTTCTCGTCGCCCGCCACCAGAGCGACCGCGCCACCGGCGGCGCGAAGCACCTGCGCATCGTCTCCGGCCGAAGGATCGCCGGACCACCGACGATGGGCGGCGAGAATATCGGTGAAGCGGAACGCCTGCGGGGTCTGCACCCGGCGCAGGCTTTCGCGATCGGCCGCTCCCGCCATCAGCCCGTCGTGGTCGAGCGCGAGACTGTCCACGACCGGCAGGACGGGGATCGCGCCGGGATGATCGGCAAGCGCCGCCAGCAGCCGCGCGATGACTTCGCGGGGCAGGTTCGGCCGGGCCGCGTCGTGAATAAGCACGTTCTGGCAGGAGCTTGCGCTCAGCTGTTCGAGCGCTTTGGCAACCGATGCCTGCCGCGTCTCGCCGCCGGTGACGAGCTCGATCCCGTCCAGTCCCGCGAGCGCAAGCCGCGCGGCCTCGTCGTCATCGTCGGGAATGGCCACCACCACCGGAGAGGCACCAGCGCCCAGCAGCGCCTCGACCGAATGGCGCACGACGGGCTTGCCGCGCCAGTTCGCGAATTGCTTGGGCGTCGACTGCCCGGCGCGAAGGCCCTTGCCGGCGGCGACCACGACGGCGGCAAAGGAGGGAAGGGGGGGCATGTCAAGCATGGGCGGCAACGGCTAGCCGCTTGCCGAATTTGCCGCAATGCACTATGTCTGCCCAAGAATTAGGCAGAAATCCCCCTCATGAGCGCGCATCCCCTCCCTCCGGTTCCGCCGAAGCCGATCCAGATCGGCGCCGTGACCATCGCCACGCCGGTGGTGCTGGCGCCGATGACCGGCGTCACCGATCTGCCGTTCCGCAGGCTGGTGCGCCGCTACGGCTCGGGCCTCAACGTCACCGAGATGATCGCCAGCCAGGCCGCGATCCGCGAGACGCGGCAGAGCATCCAGAAGGCCGCCTGGGATCCGATCGAGGAGCCGGTGTCGATGCAGCTGGTCGGCTGCGACCCGGAATCGATGGGCGAGGCCGCGCGGCTCAACGCCGATCGCGGGGCGCAGATCATCGACATCAATTTCGGCTGCCCGGTGCGCAAGGTGGTCAACGGGCTCGCGGGCTCGGCGCTGATGCGCGAGGTCCCGCTGGCGGTCCGGCTGATGGAAGCGACCGTCGCGGCGGTCGATGTCCCGGTCACGGTCAAGATGCGCATGGGCTGGGACCACGACAGCCTCAACGCGCCCGAGCTGGCACGGATCGCCGAGGATGTCGGGGTCAAGATGATCACCGTCCACGGCCGCACCCGCAACCAGATGTACAAGGGCAGCGCCGACTGGGCCTTCGTGCGCAAGGTCAAGGAAGCGGTGTCGATCCCGGTGATCGTCAATGGCGACATCTGCAGCATCGCCGATTCCGCTGCGGCGCTCGAACAGTCGGGCGCGGACGGGCTGATGATCGGGCGCGGCGCCTATGGCCGCCCCTGGCTGCTGGCGCAGGTGATGCACTGGTGGAAGACGGGCGAGGTGCTGGCACCCCCAGGCTTCGACGAGCAATATTCGGTGCTGGTCGAACACTACCGCGCGATGCTCGAGCATTACGGCGAGGATGTCGGGGTGAAGTTCGCGCGCAAGCATCTGGGCTGGTACACCAAGGGGATGCACGGTTCGGCGGAGTTTCGCAATCGCGCCAACTTCATCGACGATCCCGTTGATGTTCTTGCGGAAATCGAACGGTTCTACGAACCCTTCCGGCAGCGGCGCGCCGCGTGAAAGGGACGGCCGGGGCGCCCGATGCGCGCACGCAGCTCGCTTCGATCGTCTTTGCCGTCATCCTGCTGGACTCCACCGGTACCGTCCGCGAGGCCAATCCCGCCGCCGAGGAACTGCTCGGGAGCAGCGCGGTGCGGTTGGTCGGGCGCTCCTTTTTCGACATCGTCGCCATCGCCGATTCCCGCGTGGCCGATGCCTTGCGCGGTTCGGATGGCCAGATGATCGCGCGGGGGCTCGCTATCGAGGTCGGGAGGCGGGAGCGAAGGGTCAATCTCACCTGCTCGCCAATCGCCGGCGATCCCGGCTGGCGAATCGTGACGCTTTCGGATGCGGGCCAGGAGGACGAGGATCGCGATGCCGAGCGGATCGAGCTGCGCGCCCCCACGGTGCTCGCGCATGAGATCAAGAACCCGCTCGCGGCGATCCGCGGCGCAAGCCAATTGCTCACCCGCCGCGCATCGGAAAGGGACAAGCCGCTGACCCAATTGATCGCGACCGAAGTGGACCGGATCGCGCAGCTGGTCGACCGGATGCAGCAGCTCGGCAGCGCCGCGACCGTGGTCTCCGCGCCCTGCAATCTGCACGAGGCGATCCGCAATGCGGTCAGCACGGTTCGCACCTCGCGCGGGGACGAGGTCGAGACCGTCGAGGAATTCGATCCCTCGCTCCCGCTGGTGCTCGCCGACCGCGCGGCGCTCGAGCAGATCCTGATCAACCTCATCGCCAACGCCTGCGATGCGAGCCGCGGAGGGGCCAGCCCTCAGGTCGAGGTGCGAACGCGGTTCACCGGCGGGCTGGTGTTCAACGCGATCCGGCTGGGGAAGGCCACGCGGCTGCCGATCGAGGTCAGCGTGATCGACAACGGCCCCGGGATCGATCCGGCGTTGCGCGACCATGTCTTCGAGCCCTTCGTCTCGAGCAAGCCGCAGGGGCAGGGGCTGGGCCTCGCGCTGGTGCGCAAGCTGGTCCGCGACATGGGCGGGCGGATCGCGCACGAGCGCGACGATCGGGCCGGGCTGACGCTGTTCCGGATCAACCTGCCGGTGGCATCCAAGGGGGAGGGTGAATGACCCAGAGCGTGCTGATCGTCGAGGACGACACCGCCATCGCCGCGGTCATCGCGGAGGCGCTGGGCGAGGAGGGCTATGACGTCACCCTCTGCAGCAGCATCGGCCGCCGCGACGCTTTGCTGGCGGAGCGCAGTTTCGACGTCATGCTGACCGATGTCATGCTGGAGGATGGCGACGGACTCGCCAGCATCGCCGCGGTCCATGCCGCCGCGCCGTCCATGCCGATCATCGTGCTGAGCGCGCAGAACACGCTCGATACCGCGGTGCGCGCCAGCGACAGCCAGGCCTTCGAATATTTTCCCAAGCCCTTCGACCTCGACGAACTGACCAAGGCGGTGGGGCAGGCGGCGGCGCGGCGGCCCGCGCCCGGACCGCAGTCCGACCCGGCCGAGGACATGCCCTTCATCGGCCGCAGCCAGGCGATGCAGAGTGTGTACCGGATGATCAGCCGGGTGCTGCGCAACGACCTCACCGTGCTGGTTACCGGCGAATCTGGCACCGGCAAGGAGCTGGTCGCCGAAGCGATCCACGAACTGGGTGCGCGCAAGACCGGGCCTTTCGTCGCGGTCAACGCGGCGGCAATCCCGCATGATCTGATCGAGAGCGAGCTGTTCGGGCACGAGAAGGGCGCCTTCACCGGCGCGCTCAACCAGGCGATCGGCAAGTTCGAACAGGCCAATGGCGGAACCCTGTTCCTCGACGAGATCGGCGACATGCCCGCGCAGGCGCAGACGCGGCTGCTGCGCGCGCTGCAGTCGGGGCGCATCCGCCGGGTCGGCGGGCGGCACGATATCGCGGTCGATGTCCGGATCATCGCCGCCACCAACCGCGCGCTCGCGCCGATGATCGCCGACGGAAGCTTCCGCGAGGATCTCTACTACCGCCTCAACGTGGTCCCGATCCCTATGCCGCCGCTGCGCGAACGCCGCGAGGACATCGGCGCTCTGGCCCGTCATTTCCTGGTGCTGGCCGAACGCGAGGGCCTGCCCCGGCGCTCGATCGATGCGGATGCGGTGGCGGCGCTGGCCGAGCGCGAATGGCCGGGCAATGTCCGCGAATTGCGCAATGTCGTGTTCCGGCTGGCTCTGATCGCGCGCAACGAGACCATCGACCGAACGATTGTCGACGAGAACCTGCCGGGTGTTCGCAGCGAGGAAGGCTCCGGTCCCGATGGCGGCTTCGGCGGAGCGCTGAACACCTGGCTGGCGGGGCGGGCACTGGCTCCCGGAGCGCTTTACCACGCCGCGCTCGCCGAGTTCGAGAAGCCGCTGCTCGAACACGCGCTGCGCGAGACCGAGGGCAATCAGCTCCGCGCCGCGCAGCTGCTCGGGATCAATCGCAACACGCTGCGCAAGAAGATCGGCGAGCTGGGAATCGAGCCGGAGCGCTACACCCGTCGCCGCTGACGCGCGGACTGCCGATTAATAGCTTGCATAATGGCCACAGTATCGTTGTAACCCGGCAACGATGGCCAGCCAGGCGCACTCACCCCTCCGACAGACCCCTCGCTGGTTGCGCCGCTTTGTGGTGACATCGCGCCGCTCGAACCTGTTCGCCTGGCTCGAGATCGCTTCTGGGCTGGCCGTGGTGGCCATGGTCGCGAGCGCCTATCTCGCCTTCACCAACGCGCCGCCCGACGGACAATTGCTGCCGTCGCAACAGGTCGCGGGCCTGCTGATCGGCACGCTGGTCCCGGCGATGGCGCTGCTGGTGTTGCTGGGCCGGCGGATGGCACTGCGCCGCGCGGCGGGCAGCACGGCGCGGCTGCATGTCCGGCTGGTGTTCTTCTTCTCGCTGATCGCTGCGGTGCCGACGTTGCTGGTGGCGGGGTTTGCGGCGTTTCTGTTCCAGTCGGGTGTGGATTTCTGGTTCTCCGACAGCTCGCGCGGACTGATGGAGAACACCAACAGCCTGGCGCAGAATTATTACGACGAGAACCAGCTCGACCTGTCGCAAGAGACCGTCTCGATGGCGATGGATATGCGCAGCATCCTGGGCCAGGTGGCGGTCACCGATCCCAATTTCGCGCTGGTCTACGAATATCAGGCGCAGCCGCGCGATGTGAACGAGAGCGCGATCCTCCAGGCGATGCCCGATGGCAGCATGCGCACCGCGGTGGTCTACGGACTGAGCGAAGGCAGCGATCCGGTGGGGTTTGCCGAACGCAGCGCGGAAACGCTCGGGGCGGGCGAACCGGTGGTGGTCCAGGGCTCGGAGGAGCGGATCGAGGCGCTGGCGCCGATCGATCGCGACGCCGGCATTTATCTCTACAATGCGCGCAATTCCGAAGGCGACAGCTTCCGCAGCTGGGAAAGCGCGCGCTCGATCACGCAGGCCTATGACGATCTCACGCAGCGCGCCCGGGCGCTGCAATTGCGTTTCAACCTCGCGCTGTTCTTTGTCAGCCTCGGTCTGGTCGGTCTCGCGGTGTGGTTTGCGCTGCGGCTCGCCGACCGCCAGGTCGAGCCGCTCACCGATCTTGTCGCCGCCGCGCGCGAGGTCGGCGGCGGCAATTTCGCGCTGCGCGTCGAGGGGCGCACGAGGGGCGACGAGATCGGGCTGCTCAACCGCGCCTTCAATCGCATGACCGCGCAGCTCGAGCGCCAGACCGACGCGCTGGTTACCGCCAATCGCCAGATCGAGGAGCGCCGCAGCTTTATCGAGGCGGTGCTCGAATCGGTCAGCGCGGGCGTGATGTCGATCGATCGCGAGGGCGCGATCCTGCTGATGAACGGACCGGCGCAGGCTTTGCTGGGCGATGCCAGCCGCGACGCCGATGGCGGGGTTCGCAGCATCTACGATCTCGCGCCTCAGATCGCGGTGATGGTCGAGGCAGGGCTGGAAAAGGGGGTGGTCAGCTATTCCAAGGGCGCCGACCTGTTGACGCTGGCGGTCAAGATCGGCCCCGAGCGCGATGGCCATGTGATCACCTTCGAGGACATCACCCGGCAACTGCTCGATCAGCGGCAGGCCGCCTGGTCGGATGTCGCGCGCCGGATCGCGCATGAGATCAAGAACCCGCTCACCCCGATCCAGCTCGCCACCGAGCGGCTCAAGCGCCGCTATCGCAAGCAGATCCTGCAGGATGGCGAGCTGTTCGACGATTTGACCAACACGATCGTCAGGCAGGTCGGCGATCTGCGCAAGATGGTCGACGAATTTTCCTCCTTCGCGCGGTTGCCCAAGCCGGTCTTCCGCGCCGAGGATGCGCTCGACCTCGTGCGGCAATCGCTCTTCCTGCAGGAAGTCGGTCATCCCGAGGTGGATTACGGACTGTCGGTCGAAACCGATGGCCCGATCACCATCCAGTGCGACCGCCATCAGTTCGGGCAGGCGCTCACCAATGTGCTCAAGAACGCGGGCGAAGCGGTCGAGGCGCAGGCGGGTCAGGCGCCGGTCGACTACCGCGGCAAGATCGTGGTGGTGGTCGAGGCGGACGATACCGCGCTGACGATCACCGTCGAAGACAATGGGGTCGGGCTGCCCAAGGACCGCGAACGCATTCTCGAACCCTATGTCACCACGCGCGACAAGGGCACCGGGCTGGGACTGGCCATCGTCAACAAGATCGTGGAGGAGCATGGGGGCGAAATGGGCTTCTCGGCCCGTGACGGCGGGGGCACCTGCGTCAGGATGCGCTTTGCGCGCGATCCGACCGATCGACCCGCATCCGGCGCGCCGCGATCGCAACCCGCGCCCGATACTCCGCAATCGCAAGAATGAGGTAGCTTAGCATGGCCCTGGACATCCTGATCGTCGATGACGAGCGCGACATTCGAGAACTCGTCGCGGGCGTGCTCAGCGACGAAGGCTATGAATGCCGCACCGCGGGCGACAGCACCTCCGCACTCGCCGCGATCGACGAGAAACGGCCCAGCGTGGTCCTGCTCGACGTCTGGTTGCACGGCAGCCCGATGGACGGGCTCGAGGTGCTCGACGAGATCAAGATCCGCGAGCCGCAGCTGCCGGTGATCATCTTCTCCGGCCATGGCAATATCGACACCGCGGTCGCCGCGGTCAGCCGCGGGGCCCTCGATTTTATCGAGAAGCCGTTCGAGGCGGAGCGATTGTTGCTCCTCGTCGAGCGGGCAACCGAGACCGAACGACTTCGGCGCGAGAACACGCGGCTCAAGAGCTATCTCGGTACCGAGGACGAATTTACCGGCAATTCGGTGGCGATCACGCAGGTGCGCGCGACGCTCAAACGGGTGGCGGGCACCGGTAGCCGGGTGCTGATCTACGGCCCCGCGGGAGCGGGCAAGGAAGTTGCCGCGCGACTGCTCCACAGCTGGAGCCCGCGCGCCGATCACGCCTTTGTCACGGTCAATTCGGCGCGCATCACCCCCGAACGTTTCGAGCATGAATTGTTCGGCGAGGAGCAGGATGGGAAGCTGGTCCGCGCGGGTCTGCTGGAGATGGCCGATGGCGGGACGCTCTATCTCGACGAAGTGGCCGACATGCCGCTCTCGACCCAGGCGCGAATCCTGCGGGTGCTGACCGAGCAAAGCTTCGTCCGGGTCGGTGGCTCGCGCCAGATCGGCGTGGATGTCCGGGTCGTCTCCTCGACCGCGCGCGATCTGCAGCGCGAGATGGAGGAGAAGCGTTTCCGCGAGGATCTGTTCTACCGGCTCAACGTGGTCCCGGTGGAGGTGCCGTCGCTGTCCGAACGGCGCGACGATATTCCCGTGTTGGCCGAGCATTTCTTCGCCCGCTACGCCGCCGAACAGGGTCTCTCGCCGCCGCAGGTGACGGAGGAGGCAATGGCTGCGCTGCAGGCCTACGACTGGCCGGGCAACGTCCGCCAGCTGCGCAACGTCGTCGAACGCACGATCATCCTGACTCCGCGCGACGAGCTCGAAAGGGTCGAGCCCGCCATGCTCTCGGGTGAGGTGACCGATGGCAAGATCGGTGGCGGTCAGGCGATGGCCGCGATGATGGGCGCCCCCTTGCGCGAAGCACGCGAGAATTTCGAACGCGAGTACCTCGCGGTCCAGATTCGCCGCTTCTCGGGCAATATCTCCAAGACCGCCAATTTCATCGGGATGGAGCGATCGGCGCTGCATCGCAAACTCAAGATGCTGGGAATGACCGATCGCAAGGGCGGGGAGGGGACTTCTTGAGCCCCCTCGCCGACTAGACGCGGAACGCGGCGGCGCTAAAAGCATTTGTGTTTTGGGCGGCACGACCCACATTCGCGCAGATTACACGGGTAGCGCATCCGGCAGCGGGCCGGGTGGGCTCTCCAGATTGCGGACTGCGCGTAGCGGCCGCCAACAACAGGAGGCAGATTCATGTCCGAGAAGACCCTATCCGCACGCCCGCGCGCGGAAAAGCCTGTGGAGGCGGAAAAGCCCGCGGCCAAACAATCTGGCGGCAAGCCGCAGAACCTCCAGGATGGCTTCCTCAACCTGCTGCGCAAGAACAAGGTGCCCGTCACCATGTTCTTGGTCAAAGGCGTCAAGCTGCAGGGCATCATCACCTGGTTCGACAATTTCTCGATCCTGCTGCGCCGCGATGGCCAGGCGCAGCTGGTCTACAAGCACGCGATTTCGACGATCATGCCCGGCTCGCCGCTCGATGCGGACCAGTTCGCCCGGCAGGGTTCGGGCGCGAAGCAGCGCCTGTTGCAGGATGTGTTTCTGAGCCGGGTAAGCGAGGCCGAGGCGCAGGTGACGATGTTCCTCGTCAACGGCGTGATGCTCCAGGGTCGGATCGCCGCCTATGATCTGTTCTGCATGCTGCTGGAACGCGAGGGCTATGTTCAGCTCGCTTACAAACACGCCGTCTCGACGATCCAGCCCGCCACCGCGGTCGATCTGTCGGACGACTGGGAAGGTGAAGAAAACTGAGCTTCGACGACGACCTGCTGGGTGAAGTCTCGCGCGGTGCGCGGGCTCTCGTCATCTGTCCCGATATTCGCGGCCAGTCCTACGAACTCGATGCCGAATCGCGGCTCGAGGAGGCGAAGGGGCTGGCGCTCGCGATCGGCATCGAGATCGCCGAGGCTTTCGTGCTGCCCGTGCGGCAGGTGAAGCCGAATCTGATGTTCGGTTCGGGCCAGGTCGACAACATCCGCATCCAGTGCGAACAGGAAGAGGCCGAGTTGGTGGTGGTCGACGGGACGCTGACCCCGATCCAGCAGCGCAATCTCGAAGACAAGCTGGCGCGCAAGGTCATCGATCGCACCGGACTGATTCTCGAAATCTTCGGCGAACGCGCCGCGACCGCCGAGGGCCGGCTTCAGGTCGAGCTGGCACATCTGGATTACCAGCAGAGTCGGCTGGTGCGCAGCTGGACCCACCTCGAGCGTCAGCGCGGCGGCTTCGGCTTCCTCGGCGGTCCGGGCGAAACGCAGATCGAGGCCGACCGCCGTTTGATCCGCGGGCGGATGGGGCAGCTGCGCAAGGAGCTGGAGCAGGTCCGCAAGACGCGCGCGCTGCATCGCGCCAGACGGGGCAGGGCGCCCTGGCCGGTGATCGCGCTGGTGGGCTATACTAACGCCGGGAAATCCACTCTATTCAATAGCTTGACCGGCTCCGACGTCATGGCGGAAGATCTGCTGTTCGCCACGCTCGATCCGACGATGCGCGCGATCGAGCTGCCCGGGATCGAGAAGGCGATTCTGTCGGACACCGTCGGGTTTATCTCCGATCTGCCCACCCAGCTGGTCGCAGCCTTCCGCGCGACTCTCGAAGAGGTCACGGGCGCCGATGTGATCGTCCATGTCCGCGACATGGCCAATCCCGATGCCGCGGCGCAGAAGCAGCAGGTTCTGCAGATTCTGACCGATCTCGAGGTGATCGATCGCGAAAGCGGGGCAAGCGAGATCCCGATGCTGGAAGCCTGGAACAAGTTCGACGCACTGCCTGACGAGCGGCGGGCGGAACTCACCGAGATCGCCTCGCATGACGACCGAAGCATTCCGATCTCGGCGTTGACGGGGGAGGGGGTCGAGACCCTGCTCGAGCGGATCGATGCGCTGCTGACGCAGGATTCGCGCACTTATGAGATCGAGCTGACCGCGGGAGACGGGATGCGCAGTGCCTGGTTGCATCAGCATGGCCAGGTCATCGAGGAACAGAGCGCCGATCTGGGCGAAGGTCCCGTGCGGCTGCTGTCTGTCCGGTTGACGCCGAAGGAATTTGGTAGGTTTTCCTCGCTTTAGGAGGCGTTTTTCTCGCCGCGTTTAACGGCTTGCCAGAGCGCTTCCTGCTGGTCGAGCGAGAGATCGGCGAAGTCGCCATGAGCAAGCTCTTCCATCGCCCGGAAGCGCCGTTCGAATTTGGTATTGGCGGCGCGAAGCGCTTCTTCGGCATCCATCCCATAAGCGCGGACCAGATTGACCGCCGCGAACAGCAGGTCGCCGGCTTCCTCTTCGCGGGTTTCGCACGAGGCGCTTTCAAGTTCCTCGATTTCCTCGAAAATCTTCGCTTTGGGGCCTGCGACATCGGGCCAGTCGAAGCCGATGCGTGCGGCGCGTTTCTGCAGTTTCTGGGCCCGCATCAGCGCGGGAAGCGCCTTGGCCACCCCATCCAGGGCGCTGGTCGCCCCGGCCGCCTCGCGCTCGGACTGCTTGAGGTTTTCCCAGCGCGTCTCGGCCATGCTGCCGGCCTCGTCGCCGAAGATATGCGGGTGGCGGGCTTCCATCTTGTCGGCGATGGATCGGGCGACATCGGCGAAAGCGAAATGTCCGGCTTCTTCCGCCATGCGCGCATGGAACACGACCTGAAGCAACAGGTCGCCGAGTTCGCCGCGCAAATCGTCCATGTCGGAACGCTCGATCGCATCGGCGACTTCGTAGGCTTCCTCGATCGTATAGGGCGCGATGGAGGCGAAGTCCTGCGCCAGATCCCATTCGCAGCCGCGCTCGGGATCGCGCAGCCGGGCCATGACGGCGAGGAGGCGGGTCAGTTGGCTGGATGCGTCGGGCATATTGGAATGATAATATATATTATGTTAAACAAGAGGCGGGGCGCAGAGGGCGGTCATCCCTCGATCAGGCTGATGAACAGCACAACGATCGCGAAGATCGCGGCCCAGGCCAAAGCCATGACCACGCCCTTCCTGAGCGACAGCCGATGCGCGGACAGCGCGCTGATCGCCAGCACCAGAAAACCCACCAACGAGATGATCGAGACGACATCGAATTGGCTCATGCCGCCAGTTCCAGGCCGTCGTAGCCGACGATGACGCGTTTGGGCACTTCCTGGGACAAGGCGCGGTAATCCATGCTCTTGTCGAGATGGGTCAACACGGTCTTCTTCGCCTTGGTTTTCGAAGCCAGCTCCAGCGCCAGGCCCAGGCTGGCATGCGTGGGATGCGGCGCGCGGCGCAGGCAATCGCTCACGAGCAGATCGACCCCGGCGAAACAGGACAGCATCTGCGGCGTGATTTCGCTGTAATCGGTCGCATAGACCAGCGACGCGCCATCGGCCTCGAGCCGGAACCCGGTGCTGTGTGTCGGTCCGTGCGGCATCTCGACCCATTCGAGCGAGAAGCCGGCGACCAGTCGCTGGTCGCGCAGGTCGGACAGCTCGATCAGTGTCGGATAGCCATGCTGGCCTTCGAAGACATAGTCGAACCTTCGGCGCAGGTTCCGCGCGGTCTTGGGATCGGCATAGCCCGGCAGCGCATTGCTGCGGTCGTAGCGCATCACGCGCAGATCATCGATCCCGTGGCAATGATCGGCATGATCATGCGTCCACAGCACCGCGTCGACCCGGTCGATGCCGTTGGTCAGCAATTGCTGGCGCAGATCGGTCGAGGTGTCGATCAGGATCCGCTGACCGGCGTCGTTCTCGACCAGGATCGAGACGCGGGTCCGGCGGTTGCGCGGTTCGGCGGGGTCGCATTCGCCCCAATCGTTGCCGATCCGCGGCACCCCGGTCGAGGTGCCCGAGCCGAGCATCAGCAGCTTCACGCCGCGGCCTTCGCGAACAAGGCATGAAAATTGCGCGTGGTGGTCTCGGCGAGATGGTCGAGGCTCTCGCCGCGCAATTCGGCGAGGAAGGCCGCGGTGTCGCGGACGAAGCCCGGCTCGCAAGGCTTGCCGCGATGCGGCACGGGTGCGAGGAACGGGCTGTCGGTCTCGACCAGCAGCCGGTCGCCCGGAACGGTCTTCGCCACCGCCTGCAGATCGCGCGCGTTCTTGAAGGTGACGATCCCCGAGATCGAGATCGAAAGGCCCAGCGCGAGCACCTTCTCGCCGAATTGCGCCGAGGCGGTGAAGCAGTGGATCAGCGCCGGGAAACCGCCCTTCCCCAGCTCGTCCTCGAGAATGGCGAGCGTGTCGTCCTCGGCGTCGCGGGTGTGGATGATCACCGGCAGCTGCACCTCGCGCGCCACCGCGATATGAAGCCGAAACAGGCGTTGCTGCGCCGCGCGATCCGAATGCTCGTAATAATAGTCGAGACCGGTCTCGCCGATCCCGATGACCCGCGGGTTGTCGGTGGCTTCGCGCAGCTCCGCATGGGTCAGATCCTGGTGATCGTCGGCGTGGTGCGGGTGGATCCCGACGCTGGCGTAAACGTCCGGCTCGCGCTCGGCGGTGCCCACGACCTGACCCCATTCTGAGCGCTTGGTCGAGATGTTGAGGAAGGTCTTCACCCCCGCGGCGCGCGCTCGATCGAGCACCGCAGCCTGTTCCTCGACGAGGCCCTTATATTCCAGATGGCAGTGGCTATCGACCAGCATCACGCGTCCTCGGTGGCGAGTTCGAGCCGCGGGAACATCGGTTCGGGCTTGGCGATAACGTGTCCGGCCGCGACCAGCGCGTCGTACCAGCCCGCATTGTCGAGATCGGCATAATTGCGCTCGTCATCGCGGATCCCGAGCATGTCGAGCACCGCACCGGCGCGGGTCGGGATCACGGGTTGGATCGCCA
Source organism: Alphaproteobacteria bacterium (assembly GCA_018828205.1). Taxonomy (GTDB): domain Bacteria; phylum Pseudomonadota; class Alphaproteobacteria; order Sphingomonadales; family Sphingomonadaceae; genus Qipengyuania. The sequence goes on along the minus strand of JAHJWA010000229.1, from coordinate 17,546 downwards.
GCGCGAGATCGCGAATGGCGAGCACCAGCGTCAGCAGCACCGCTTCCATCCGCTCCGGATCGGTCTTCTTGAGCGCCCAGGGCGCCTGCTCATCGACATATTGATTGCAGGCCCAGACCGCCTGCATCCAGGCTTCGATCCCCTGGCTGAAATCGAGCGCCTCGAAGCGCTCGGGCAGGCTTTCGCCGCAGGATTTGCGCACCGTTGCCAGCAGCGCCCGGTCCGCATCGGTCTGAGAAAAGGCGCGCAGCGCGCCGTCCAGATTCTTGTGCACCATCGACAAGGCGCGCTGGACCAGATTGCCGAAGCTGTTGGCAAGCTCGGCGTTGCAGCGCGCCACGATCGCCTCGGCCGAATAGCTGCCGTCCTGTCCGAAGGCGACTTCGCGCATCAGGAAATAGCGCAGATTGTCGACCCCGAAATTCTCCGCCAACGCGAGCGGATCGGTGACATTGCCGAGCGATTTGGATTCCTTCTGCCCGCGGTTGAGGATGAAGCCGTGGCCGAAGACCTTGCGCGGTGGCGGCAGATCGGCGCTCATCAGAAAGGCGGGCCAGTAGACCGTGTGGAAGCGGACGATGTCCTTGCCGATCAGGTGCAGGCTGGCGGGCCAGAAGCGGCGCCAGTCCCCGGTGTCCTCGGGATAGCCCAGTCCGGTCAGATAATTGGTCAGCGCATCGACCCAGACATACATCACATGCTCGTCGCTGCCCGGGACCTTGACCCCCCAGTCGAAGCTGGTGCGGCTGACCGAGAGGTCGCGCAATCCGCCCTCGACGAAGGAAATCATCTCGTTGCGCCGGCTCTCGGGCTCGAGAAAGCCCGGGGTTCGCAGCAGTTCGAGCAATTTGTCCTGATAGTTCGACAGGCGGAAGAACCAGCTTTCCTCGACGGTCCATTCGACCGGGGTGCCCTGCGGCGAAAGCTTCTCGCCGGCCTCGGTCTCGTTCAGCTCGCTGGCGTCGTAATAGGCCTCGTCGCGGATCGAATACCAGCCTTCGTAGCGGTCGAGATAGAGATCGCCCTTGGCCTCCATCGCCCGCCAGATCGCCTGGCTTGCGCGGTGGTGATCGTCCTCGACCGTGCGGATGAAGCGGTCGTAGGAAATATCAAGAGCGTCATCCATTGCCTTGAAATATCCGGACATTTCATCGGCTAGAGCGCGCGGTGTGCGGTCCTGCTCGGCGGCCTTGCGCGCCATTTTGAGCCCATGTTCGTCGGTCCCGGTCTGGAACCGAACCTCGCGCCCGCGCAACCGCTGGAAGCGCGCGATGACATCGGCGGCGATCGCCTCATAGGCGTGGCCGATGTGCGGGCGACCGTTGGGATAGTTGATCGCAGTGGTAATGTAGAAGGGCTCAGCCATGGGGGCCTCCGCTAGACTGCGCCGCGCCCGCGAGCAAGGTGCCGATTTCCATCACCAGCAGCCCCGGATCGTAATTGTAGGTCGGCATCTCGCCCGAGAGGCGGACGAGTTCGGCATGCGCGGCGATCCGCTGGGACACAACCTTGCGGTCGAGATCGGCCAGGCCCTCGTCGAGGATCGAGCGCGCCAGTTCGAGCACCGCCTCGAGCCGGGCGCGATCGGGCCGCGTGCCGATGGCCGACACCAGCTCGCCGCGCAGGGTGAATTCGGGATCCCCCTGCTCCGCGATCAGGTGCAGGATCTGGGCCACGGGGCCCAGACCGAGTTCGACGAAGGCCAGCGCGCGCCCGGGCGAACCGGCGGCAGCGGTAAGCGCAGCGGCGCGGGTCGCATCCTTCGCATCGGGGGCCAGCCGCGCGAGCAGCTGTGCGATCTCCTCATCGGCGAGCGCGTGGAACCGCAGCGTGCGGCAGCGCGAACGTATGGTCGGGAGGAGCTTGGCCGGGCGATGGCTGACCAGCAGGAAGAAGGTGCCCACCGGCGGCTCCTCCAGGCTCTTGAGCAGCGCGTTGGAGGCGTTGCGCTCCATATCGTCGGCAGGATCGACGATGATCGCGCGCCGCTCGCCCATCGTCGGGCGGGTGTTGAGGCGCTGCTGCATCGATCGGATCTGGCCGATGGTGATGTTGCGCTTGATCTCGAAGGGCTTGCCCTCCTCGCGCTTGCGCTCCTCCTTGTCGTCCTTGGGAAGATGCGTGAGAATATAGATGTCGGGATGGTGCTCGGCACCCGGATCGGCCCCCACCAGCTCGCGCGCAGCGGCGAGCGCGAAGTGCATCTTGCCCAGCCCCGACTTGCCCGCCAGCAGCCAGGCGTGGTGCATCCGCTCGCCCGCCATCGCATCGCGCCACGCGCTCCAGGCGTCGTCGTGGCCGATCATGCGCTCGAACCCCTTGCGAGCAGCGGTTCGATAGCGGCGAGGATGCGGGCATGGACTTCCTCCACCGAGCCCTCGCCATCGATTATGGCAAAGCGGCCGGGCTCCGCTGCCGCGAATTCGACGAAGGCGGCGTTGACGCTGGAGTGATAGGTCGCGTCGCGCCCGCCGATCGCATCGGAAACCGCACCGTCGCGGGCGGACAACCTCGCGGCGGCGGTGGCGCCCTCGACCGCGATCACCAGCGTCAGATCGGGCAGGAGTCCTTCGCTTCCCTGTTCGTGGAGCGCGCGAACGAGTTCGTCGCCGAGCATTCCGGCCCTGCCCTGGTAGGCGCGACTTGAATCGAGAAAGCGGTCGCACACCACCCAGCGCCCGGCCTCCAGCGCGGGGCGGATCAGCCGCTCGACGTGGTCAGAGCGCGCCGCCGCGAACAGCAGCGCCTCCGCGCGCATTCCCCAGCCCTCGCCCGGCGGATCGAGCAGCAGGGCGCGGATCGCTTCGGCGCCCGGGGTCCCCCCCGGTTCGCGGGTGAGCACGGCGTCGATCTCGCGCGCCGCAAGCGCATCGGTCAGCAGCCGGGCCTGGGTCGACTTGCCCGTACCCTCCCCGCCCTCGAGCGCAACGAACCGGCCGGGGTTCAAGCGACCCACCCGGCCAATCCGTTGAACACCCGGCGCAGCAGATTGGCCTCGACGATGGTCTGGGTCGCGACCAGCGGCACCGAATTGACTTGCTCGCCATCCACGCTGACCAGCAGCCGAGCGACCTCCTCACCCTGTTCGATCGGCGCGCGCAAGGGGCCTTCGTAGCGGATGGCGAGATCGATCTCGGCCTCGCGGTCGCGCGGAAGCGAGAGTCGGACAGGCGCGCGCGCCGCCAGGGGCACGGCTCGCGAGCTACCATTCTGCACCCGCGCCTCGGCGATCGTCTCGTCCTTCTCGAACAGACGGATGCTGTCGAAATTGGCAAAGCCCCATTCGATCAACTCGCGCGACGCCTCGTTGCGCGCCCGCCCGGTGGGGCTTGCCGCGACCACCATCATCAGCCGCCGGCCGTTGCGCTCGGCGCTGCCCAGAAAGCCGTAGCCAGCCTGATTGGTAAAACCCGTCTTGATCCCGTCGGCGCCCGCAACCTTACCCGTGATCGGGTCATGATTGCGCTGGATGATGCCGTTGTATTCCAGTCCCTCGGCGCCGAAGAAGTGGCGGTATTTCGCAGGATGGCGTCGCACCAGCGCGCTGCCCATCGTCACCAGATCGCGCGCCGTGGTGAACGTCCTGCCATCGTCCATCCAGCCATTGGGGGTGTTGAAATAGCTGTCGCGCATGCCGTATTTTGCTGCGGTCGCGTTCATCCCCTCGAGCCATTGCGCCACCGATCCCGCCGCGCCTTCGGCCAGGACGACCGACGCGTCATTGCCCGAGACCGTGGTGATGCCGTGGAGCAGTTCGTCGACCGTCACCCGCGCGTCGTGGGGAAGGTACATGGTCGAACCGACCCGGTGCCAGCGCTCGAAGGTCTCGGGACGGATCGTCATCACCTGTTCGGGGAAGAGGCGGTGGTCCTCGATCCGCTCGAAAGCCAGCAGCGCGGTCATGACCTTGGTGATCGAGGCGGGCATGAAACGCCGCTCGGTCTCGCGCGCGAACAGCGTTTGGCCGCTCGACAGGTCGACGAGCAAGGCGATCGGCGCATCCTGCTCGCTCGGCGGGAGCGGAGCAGGGTCCCGAACGGAAGGGCTGGCAGCGCCCAGCATCACGGCTGCCAGGCATAGGGCGACGGTTCGGATCAATTGTGCTCCCGCCTCCGGGAGCACCCGGCGGCTTATCTCAGCGTGAAAATCTGGGCACCGCTATAACCGGCACCGCGCACCTTGGCGAGCGCGGCCGCGGCCTGTCCACGGGTCGCGAAAGGCCCAGCCCGCACGCGCCACAGCCTGCCGACCGGTTCGAGATAGCCGCCGATGCTTTCGGCGACGCGCTCGGCCGCGGCCTTGGACGAATAGGCGCCGGCCTGCACCACGTAATTTCCGGCAGCGCTGGGCTCGGGATCCGGTTCGGATGTCTTGGCCGCTGCAGGGGGAGGCGCCGGAGCCGTGCTGGTGGCGGCTAGCGTACCGCTCGTTACATCGTCCTCGAGCGGAACCCGGCTAGAGGGCATACCGCTGTCGGGATCCACCGAGCGGATCGCTGCAGGCGCCGTCGCGTCAAGCGCAGGCGCGCCCTCGGTTTCGGCGCGGCTCAACGACGCCGATCCGACCGCGGGAAGCTTGCGTTTGAGGACGTCGAGCAGGCCGGGCGGGGTTTCCATCCGCAAGCTTGCCGTACGCCCGGCGCGCAGTTCGGCGCGGTCTTCCTCGGGCGGATTGACCCGGCGCACCCGCACCGGGGTGCCTTCGCTCACGCCAAGCTGGCCACGGGCATCGGGCGACAGCGCGATCAGTCGCGCATTGGTCATCGGACCGCGCCGCTCGACCCGGGCCAGGATGGTCTGCCCGCTCTCGAGCGAGGTTACCTCGACGTAACTGGGAAGCGGGAGCGTGCGGTGCGCCGCGCTGATCCCGATGGCGCCCGGCTCGTCGATGGTGGCATAGCCGACCTCGTCGTAATTGAGCACGTCGACCGGGGTGTGGGTGATGCCGTCGATGGTGAAGGGTTCGCCCACCACGACCGGATAATCCGCCTGCGGCCCCGTGGGCACCGCGTTGGCAATCAGGGCGTCGGACGGTGCGAGCTCACTCTCGACCGCGCCGGCTCCGGGCACGCAGGAAGCAAGCGCAAAGCCGAGTGCTGCCGAACCGAAGCGGATCAGGTTTCTAACGGGTAATCTCATCTGCCAGCAAACCCACACTCATGGCGTAGTAATTGGAGCAATTATATTCGAGGATAACCCGATAATTTGACGTTAACAGCCAGGCAGGGCTGCCGGGCCCATCGGGCTGGAACAGCGAGGCCATCGTGGTTTCCCCCAGCGGCCTGAGCGGCTGCACGCCCAGTTCGCGCCACTCCGCCACACTCTTGAACTGGCTGTGCCGTTCGTGGACGCGGGGGCAGATCGGCGCGACCAGCTCGGTGCTGACCGAGGCGATGTCGAAGCCGCGCGGCACCGAGGCGCTTACGCCCCAGGGCTGGCCGGTGCGCCAGCCGGCGTCGCGAAAATAATTGGCGATCGAGGCCAGCGTGTCCGCGCGGTTGGTGAAGATGTTCGCCGTCCCGTCGCCATCGCCATCGGTCGCGAGGCGCAGATAGACGCTGGGGAGGAATTGCGGATTGCCGAAGGCGCCGGCCCAGCTGCCCTGCAGCTCGGAGCGCGAGAAGCCGCGATCGGCAACCTTCAGCAGGGCAAGAAACTCGCCCTCGAACAGATCGCGGCGGCGCCCTTCCCATGCCAGCGTCGCCAGCGCCTGCGAGAGGTCGAACCCGCCGCGGACATTGCCATAGGCGGTCTCGTGACCCCAGATCGCGATCAGGATCTCTCCCGGGACGCCGTATTCGCGCTCGATCGCGCCGAGGGTGCTGCGGGCGCTGGCATATTCGCGGCGACCGGGGCCGATCCGCGCCTGATCGACATGGCGCGCGATATAGTCGGACAGCGGCGGATAGCCCGACCGCGTCGGCGAGCCCGGCTGCGCCTGGTCGAGCTCGATCACCCGGCGATTGGGCTGGAGACCTGCCGTCATCCGCGTGATCGTGCCCTCGCTGACACCCTGCGCCCGCGCCTTGGCCATTAGCAATTGCACATAGGCATCGAAGGACATGTCCTGCGCATAGGCGGGCTGGGCGACGAATATCGCCGCAGCGATGGCGATCGACTTGCTCAACCGGGTGAGCATCGGACGTTTGACTTTCATGAGCGCTCCCTCGCACATCGCCAATGAACGCGATATGTCTTGCGTGTCCTATCCACCACGCTCGGGCTTGTTCCGGCAGGAGCGATGATCGCGTCGCGTCAGGGCGTGACAATGCCGCGCGCGCCCATTAACGGCGAAGCCCACGCGGACAGGTGGCAGAGTGGTCGAATGCAGCGGTCTTGAAAACCGCCGATGCGCAAGCATCCGTGGGTTCGAATCCCACCCTGTCCGCCAATTTGCCGTCCTTATGGAGCAGAAAAACCAATCTTCAGCTCATAAGTGACTTTGATCCAGCGGATCCTGATATGGGGATGTTAGCCGGTGCTGGTGCCTCCGTTACAGTGATACTGTTTTCATGAGTTTCAGGACGACGACCCGCCGGGTTTGCCAATTGCCAATCCCGAGAGAATGGCTGCGGGTGTGATCGCCGGCAAGCCGTCATCCTTCACGATCCCGTCCGCTTGGGGACGAAACAGAGATGCCAGCACGATTGCACGATCTTGATCTGTTGCAGCGTCCTCCTTCGTCAATGCGAGATATGTTTCTGCCATTGATGAACGGGACTGGGCATCTATCCCCAAGTGGTGTTCTGTCATGTATATGCGCACGACGATACGCATGATCCAGAAGAACATTGTAAGATAGAGAAGGGTCGCAGCCGAAGCGAAAATGACCTCATAGCGCCAGGTTGGCCTTAAGCCGGAAGGAAGCGGAGATCCTTCTACAACGACAAATGCGTCAGCGAACAACCATTCCGCTAGTTGCAGTGCACCGAAGGAGATAGCAAGCGCAACGATCAAGCCTAAAACCGCTGTTACCGCGGAAATTTTCTGCCAAGACCTTGCTCCCTTCTTGTGCTCTTCTGACCTGTCGTTCCATAATTTCACGGCTGACTCAAGCTTGAGTTTCTCGGTGAAATCCTCATAGGTCGCCTGATACTTATTTTCCCATTCCTCGCGCTGCGCAGCGATTGCTTCATCCGTATTCGTTCGCCATTCTGCCACTTCGGATTTGAAGGTCTCGCCATCAGCAATCAGTTGATCAAGGGTTTCGGTGTGCTTCGTTCTGGCGTCGTCCAAATGCGCGCTATGCGCAACGACATCGTCGTTGAACGATCTAAGAGCATCCCGTGATGCGTCTCTCGCGGTTCGCACTGCTTTTGAGGTGAGACCCGCCATTCGTTGTTGGAATTCAATGGCTCCGATCGCCTGACCTTTGGTCAGCTGCTGGAATATTTGGATATTGTGGGGGGCGAGGTAGAATTTTGCAGCTCCGCCGGCTTCCTCAAAACCAATTTCCTCGGCAATTGACGCGACTATCTTTCCGGGTGGCGAGTCCGCCCTTAGGGCCTGCTTTAAATGTCCATTGCCTTGGATGACCCCAGGCAAGCGCTCGAGACGGTTCGGCGACTGCGCCTGGGCCTGAACGACTGCGGATTCGAGATTTGCCCATGCTTGTGGGAGTGACTTCAGATCGGCATGACCAGGCTGATTATTTCTTCCCTTCAGCAGCACGTGTTCGTTCCAAAGCTGCTTCTGCTCGCGCAGATAGCCTATGAGGCTGTCGACATCCGCAAAGGATCGCTGCCCTCCCGCGTCGTCCCCGAAGTCTACTGTGAACATGAATACCCCTTATCGTAGGTTACCACCGAGCGCCTCGGCCTGTCGGATGATTCTTGATTGCCCTCTTCGTGAGATCGATCGCATACCCCTCGCATCAGTTGCATCGCGGATCCTGTCTGCGGCTGCGAATAGTGCCTTTCAGATCTTCACTCGCGAATTCTCCCTGATCACTAGCGACTTGTAGGACGGCGAATTGTTATCGCCAAATAAGTGGCACCTACTTTCCAGCCATATTGCATGTTCACTGGCTGTTCCTTATGCGGTTATAATGACCGATCCTGATCTTATCACCATCCTGCATATCAGCGATTTCCATTACGCCCAGCGCAAGGCACGGGAACAAGGCATCGTCGTCGATGCCTTGATCGATGACTTGAAGAAGCTGTGCATCGGGCATCGCAAGCCCGACCTGATCCTTTTCACCGGCGATCTGGTCCAAGCTGCAGGCGTGGATCCACACGATGAGGCGTATGACTTCTTCATCGAGCGCATCTCAAAGGCCACGGGAACGAGCGACGATCGCATTTTCCTTACCCCGGGCAATCACGATCTTTCCCGCGGGGTGACTGAGGGCGCAGCTGAAACCCATCGAGAATGGCGCGGTGACCTTGGCAAGAACGACGAAATGACCTTGCTAAATCGCCGGTTCGATGCCGGTGAATACGATGAGCTGGCGAAAGATAAGTTTGCGGCGTTTAACGACCTTGAAGCTTATTTGCGGGGTGATGACCACGAGCACATCCGCAAAATTGAGAACGCCTTCGTTCGCGTCGATCGGGTAGAAGCGCTCAACGTGGACATCGTAACTTTCAACACCGCGGTGTTTTCGACCGGAGGAAGCGACAAGTTCGACAGCGACGAGCGCAATCTGGCAGTGCCGGAATACGCGATCATGGAAGCGGTGAAAGCGTTGACGCCGGGATCGCTGCGAATCTTCACGACGCACCACCCACTGGCGTCGCTCAGCGAGGCGTCTTCTCGCTACCTCGAAGACCAGATCACTAAACACGCGCATTACCACCTGTTCGGGCATATGCACGATCCTAAGCCCAGGAGTGTGTCGGGCCTGCGCGGAGAAGTTTTCACCGATCAAGCGGGAGCGATTTTCACCGCCCGGAAGGAATATTACAACGGTTATTCTTTGATCACGATCGACAGGGCGACCGATCACACCGAGGTTTTGATCCGCTCCTACTACAAAGAGCGGGACGAGTTCGACGAAGGCACCGACATCCACGAGGGTGGGAAATGGTATAAGGACAACGAAGCCCGTCAGCACTTCCGCAAGATAGCTGCCCCGGTCGATTTTGATGAGTTTCGGGCGCATCTCGTTGGAGAATTTAAGGCTCGGTTAGATGAGGAGGATGCGGCGCCGGGTGGTGACGCGGAATTGCATCAGCGGTTCATAGAACCGCCTATGATGAAGACTTCGATCATCGACGCGAAGACGACTGATGCACCTGCAGAAATCCAAGTGCCAGTATCGTTCGATGACCTTGTGACCAGCAGCCGGAATGCGATCATTTATGCGCGTCCCGAATACGGGCGCACCAGCCTCCTCCGCGAACTGCGGCACCGCATGGTGCGCGATGTAGCTGACGGTGAGTTTCCGCGTCTTCCTGTTATCATCGATTTCTCGCAGATCGCTCAGAACGTGACCAAAGTGCTCGGATTGGTTCGCGGGGCCGCTGCACCGCTGCCAGACAGACATGACACGGAAGCCCTTCTCAAGTTGGGCCACCTGTGTGTCATGGTCGATGACGTTCAGTTTGACGATAACAGGCGCATGCGATTGTTGCGCGATTTTGTCAGAGCATATCCCAAAGCTAGGTATGTGTTCTCGAGCAACTGGGATGCGGTTTACAGGTTCGGGGCCAAAGTAAATCCAGAGATGCCGGTGCGATTCAATTTCATTGAACTGCAGGAACTCAAGCGCCGCAACATGCGCCAGCTAATCACCAAGTTCGAGCACTGCGACGACGTGGAGGGATGGCTCGACCGGTTGCAAGATCAGTTCCGCGAAATCAATCTTCCTTTCACGGCCGCTAATGGCACCATCCTACTGGAAATCTTCGGCTCGAATGGAAAGTTCGCGCCCGTCAATCGGGCGGTGCTGATGGAACAGTTCGTCGAGACCACGTTGGAGAAAGCTGCCGAGAATCAGAGCTACCGGGCCACCTTCGACTTCAACAACAAAGCCAATCTGCTTTCCTACGTCGCAGCGTGGATGGCCCGCGAGAACCAGTATGTTCCGCTTCGAGAAGATGTGCGCGGAGCGATGCGGACCTGTCTCGACGAGATGGGCCTGGATGCGCCCCCGCTTGATGAGCTGATGGACGAGTTCCTGTCGGCCAAAATCTTCGAGCGCCGTTCTGAAAATAGGGTCGCGTTTCGCTACCGCGGCGTCATGGAATATTTCATCGCTTACCGGATGACCGTGGACTCTGCGTTCAAGGAGTGGGTCATGGAAGAGGACCGCTATCTCACGTTTGTGAATGAGCTGCTCTACTATGCCGGTAAGACGAGGAATGACCCGAGTCTGATCGACCTCGTGCGCGATCGTCATCTGGCGATTTTCGGGGAGGCAACCAAACATCTCCAGCCGATCGACCTCAATGTCTTCGATGATTATGTCCTGCCCAGAGATGACGATGGAGAGACCATCGAGGACGCCGCTGAGCGGATTGTCACGCCGCCACTTACGGCGGAAGAGAAGGACGAAGAGTTCGATCTGGACATACCTAGGGACGAGGAAGGGCGGCAGGAAGTCTTCCGGCCAAAGGTCGCCAACGTTCACGAGGCGCTGATGTTTTCGCTGATGCTCTACTCGGGCATGCTTCGCAATTTCGAGCACATGACCGACGCGAAGAAGCGGGAGCACTTGGGGCACATCTGGCGCAGTTGGGGAACGGTTATGCTTGAGAATGCTCGCTTCGCACCGCGCCTTGCGGCCGAGCGAAAGATCCGCATGAATGGCATTCTTTATGAGTTGCAGGCACCCAAGGGCATGACTGATGCTGCGGTGCTCAAGCAGTTACTGATTACTTTGCCACATGCGATGATCCGCATGATCGCGACCACAATGGGCACCGAGAAACTGCGTAAGCAGTTGATCGAACCGGATCTGGAGGAAGGGCTGGAACCGAAGGTCATCAAGATGTTTAGGGTCGGTCTCATCACGGAATTACGCCTTGATGAGACTCCCGGAGCAGTGAGCGACCTAGTCGGCACTCTGCGTGACAACACGTATTTGCTTTGGTCTTTCGTGGTTCATCTAAGTCACTTGCGCCGTCATGACCGCATCCGGGAAGACCACGTGAAGGCCCTGATGCCTCCCACCGCTTCAGCGATCGCCGACATTGGGGGCGGATCTAAGAAGGAACGATCTGATCGAAAGAGCAAGCAGATAGCCCGCTTGCAGCGTGAACAGCTTCTCTTAAAGATGAAGCGCGATAAGCCGTGACCGTCGGTTTCTACAGCTAATTCGTTTTCTGTGCCTTGCTTTTAGCGAGGGCTTGAGCCCCACCCTTCCGTGCAGCTTCTTCGATAGCCTGCGGGATCTGCAGCAGCTCGACGCCAAGGGCCTGCATGCATTGCATAAAGAAGACGGCCGTAAACCGGCCGCGGCTGACCTTGTTGCGAAGGTTGAGCTCGTTGTCTTCGATTCCATGCTCCTGGAGCCGTTCGGCGAGGCCAGCGTAGGACACGCCGCGCCGCATCATTTCGGCGCGCAGAATGTTCTTCACCATTTCTTCCCAGACCTTTTCTTCGATTGGCATCGCGTCACATCCTTGAAGGTTAAAGACACCTTGTAGGATTGAATCGGCGAGCATGCCAAGTGGGTTGTAGTCACTTTGCGTGATCAGCATCATCACAAACGATGATGATTTTTAAGGGACACGGCAATGACATCACCATATATGATGACGCAGGACATCATATACCGTGGCACAGCATCCTCTTCTCTCTCCAGCGATCTGCTCGCTGACCATGCGCGATATATTCCGCATGACGGAGGACGAGGCCTATGAGATGTTCAAATCGATCAAGTGGCCCGATGGCATGCCGACGTGCCCGGACTGTGGATCCAATAAATCCTGGACGCTGAAAGGTGGTCGCAGGTGGAAGTGCCAAGGAGTGACTACCGATCCCGTTACCGGCGGGACGGGCAAGTGCCATTTGCAATACACCGTCACCAGCCGGACGCCGCTCCATAGCCGGAAGCGCTCGTTCTCCGATATTCTCGTCTCCATTGCCGAGTTCGTGAACGGCGTGATGGGCACTGCCGCCCTTAGGATGAAGCGGTGGGAGGGAAGCTCCTATAAGACGCCGTTCGTGTTCCAGCACAAGATCCGAGAAGCGCTCAAGGTGGACTACGACCAGAAACTCAATGGTGTGGTTGAGGTCGATGGTTTGTTCGTTGGCAGCAAAAAGGTGAAACCGCCGTTCCCGATCACGAACGACGCCGAACTCGAGAAATTCTACGACCTTTATCGCAAGAAACAGACTTCCCTAGTCGTGGTGAGAGAGCGGCCGTCAGAAGGCGGCAGCAAGCCCGGACGACTCAGGGTTATCCATAGGGAAAGCGAGGCAGCTGCCGTCGCGTTCGTAAAATCCGTCCTCGAACCGGGGACGATCGTCCACGTTGATTATGGTAACCAGTGGTTGCGCCTGAACATGCATTTCAAGCTCATGCGCGTTAATCACTCGGTATCCTACAGCCAGAACGGTGCCTGCACCAACTGGGCAGAGAGCTTCTTCTCACGTGTTCGCGCAGCTGAGCGTGGGGTCTATCGATACTGGTGGCCCCGGTATGCCGAGCAGTATGGCGTTGAGCTTGCATGGAAAGAAGAAAACAGGTTCGTCGACAACGGGGCTCAGATCGACATGATTATCAGCTGCCTTATGCGCGCAGGCAGATCTAGCTTCACCGGTTACTGGCAGCGTCACAAGAATCGGCTTCCGTTCTAGGCGTAAGGATCCTTCCACTCCTCGGGCGGAATGATTTCCCAGCGTGTGGGTCTCCGGCTGACGATGCGGACTTCTTCGCTGGCGGATCGCAGGCTCGCGTCGATTGCCGACTTAACGGCGTCGCGCAGATCGTCATCTTTCGCATCTCCACCGAGTCTCTCTATAACCAGTGGAGCAAGTTCGGCAGGGTTTGTGCCGCGGCCAAGTTCGCGCATGATCGAGAAAGCGGTCACCGTGGTAGCGCCGTGCTCGAAAGGAATTCGCTGGGCTTTCGGCAGCTTGGGCGGCGTATCATCCGGTCCCCAGGCAGGATTGAGTTCGCCCATGATTGTTATTGTCGCTTCGGTCAGCTCATCTAGGCGCGAAACCCGATCACGTTTTTCGGATAGAGTTTCGTATTCAGCCTCGATCTTGGCGATCTTCTTCTGGAGCTGAATACGCTCACCGCACCATGCTGCATATTTGCGCAGCAGACCGGTTTTCAGATTGGTAACCCCCATCCTGAAAACGGGTAGCCCCTCCAACGTGATTCGAGAATGCTATATCGATTGGTTTTTTTGCTACAGAAGGACGCAATTTGCGAGCGCCCGGCGCCTGCGGCTCAATCCCTCGCCCTGACCGCCGCCGGCGGCTGGATCCTTTAAATGACAGAAGACAGCCAGCGCCTGGCGGGCCGGCGACACCATCAACGCTCCGCACTTCCCAGCCGTAGCGGAGTTAGTCTTTCTTGTTCACCAGCGACTGGTTGCGGCGATCCTTGGCCGGGTACTCCTCCGCCTCGACACTCGACTGGTTCTTGAGCGCGCTGTGATCCTCTACGATGCCGCCATCGCGGTCGCCGAGATTCTCGTCCTTTTCGCCCTGCGGGTCGTCGCCGATCTCATATTCCATCTGTCGTCTCCTCGCAGCTTCAACTGCTGAAAAGAGCAACGGGCGCAGGGGCTTACGACGAAACGAGGATTTTGTGCGCCCAAGCGTCGGAGGTCCTTACATATGCAGCGTGCGCCCGTAGGCCGCGAGTACGCTTTCGTGCATCATCTCCGACAGGGTCGGGTGCGGGAAGACCGTCTGGATCAGCTCGGCCTCGGTGGTCTCGAGAACCTTGCCGACAGTGTAACCCTGGATCAGTTCGGTGACCTCTGCTCCGATCATATGCGCGCCAAGCAATTCGCCGGTCTTCGCGTCGAACACCGTTTTCACGAAGCCCTCGGCCTCACCGAGCGCGATCGCCTTGCCATTGCCGATGAAGGGGAAGCTGCCAACGCGGACTTCGTACCCGGCCTCCTTGGCCTTGACCTCTGTCAGTCCGACGCTGGCGATTTGCGGGTGGCAATAGGTGCAGCCGGGGATGTTGTCGCGGTCGAGCGCGTGCGGTGCGACCTCTTCGTTGCCGAGCTCCTGCGCGATCGCCTCGGCGGCGGTGACGCCCTCGTGGCTGGCCTTGTGCGCCAGCCAGGGCCCGGGCGTGCAATCGCCGATGGCCCACAGGCCCTTGCTCTTGGTGCGGCCGTAAGGGTCGATTTGGATGAAGCCGCGATCCATCTCAGCGAGCTTCTCGAGCCCGATATCCTCGGTGTTGGGGACGATGCCCACTGCGACGATCACATGGCTGAACTCGGCAGTCTCGACCTTGCCGTCCTTGCCCTTGATCCTGGCGGTCACGCCCTTAGCCGCGACCTTGATATCCTCGACCCCGGCACCGGTCTTGATCGCAATGCCCTGTTTGGTGAGCGATTTCTGGAGAAAGGCGGAGACCTCCTCATCCTCGACCGGAACCACGCGGTCGAGCATTTCGACCACGGTGACCTCGGCGCCCATATCATTGTAGAAGCTGGCGAATTCAATCCCGATCGCGCCCGAGCCGATCACCAGCAGCTTGCTTGGCATTTCCTTGGGCGTCATCGCATGGCGATAAGTCCAGATGCGATCGCCGTCGGATTTGGCAAAGGGCAGCTCGCGCGCCCGCGCGCCGGTGGCGACGATTATGTGCTTGGCCTCGAGCTTTTGCTCGCCCTTGTCGGTCTCGACCGTCAGAGCGGTCGGGCCGGTCAGCCGGCCCTCGCCCATGTGGACGGTGATCTTGTTCTTCTTCATCAGGTGGGTGACGCCCTGATTGAGCTGTTTGGCCACCCCGCGGCTGCGCTTGACCACCGCGTCGAGATCGGCCTCGATCTCCTTGGCCTTGAGCCCGTAATCGCCGGCGTTCTGCAGGTAGTGGAAAATCTCCGCCGAGCGCAGCAGCGCCTTGGTCGGAATGCAGCCCCAGTTGAGGCATATCCCGCCGAGCAGCTCGCGCTCGACGATCGCGACCTTCAGCCCGAGCTGCGCCGCGCGGATCGCCGCGACATAGCCGCCGGGTCCGCTCCCCAGCACGATCAGATCGTATTTCTCAGCCATGCGAACCTTGCGTGTTTCTGTGCTCGGCGCACGCGAAAGCCCCAGAGGGACGCGGCGCTGCGACGGACTGGTTGTGAATCATGCGTCGACCATGGCGCATTGGCACCCCTGTAGGAAAGCGCTCAGACATCGTTCTGCGCCCCGGCACCGGCCTTCTCGCGCCGCGGCAGTGCGGCCTCGGCGGAGAGCCGCACCGGTCGCGGGCGATCTTCGTCGTCGAGCAGCACGAATTTGAACGTCCCCTCGGCGACGCGGGTGGTCGCCGCACCGTTGCGCTCGCGCGCGATCGCCTCGGCCTCGACCGTCATCGAGGTCTGGCCGACCGCGGCGATCTCGCAATAGACCGAGAGCTCGTCGCCCACCGCCATGGCGCCGGGAAAGGCGAAGTCGCTGGCCGAGACCACCACCGCCTTGCCCTGCCCCGCGCGGCTGGCGAGCGCACCCGCGCCCAGCGCCATCTGGCTCATCAGCCAGCCGCCGAACACCCCGCCATAGGGGTTGGTGTCGGCGGGCATCGCGGTGGCGCGGATCATCGGAATGCGTTCGGTCATTTATCGGCCCGCCACCAGTTTGATGTAATCGTCATGGACCCAGCCGGAGCGGCAGGGGCCGTCGTAATTGCGGACATCCGCGACAGGCGCGCCAGTCCCGCAATCGGGGCGCCCGGGGATGTCTTCGCTCTCGGCGTCCTGCCCGACCTCTGGCGTCGGGGCGGGCGGCGGCGAATAGACGATGCCGAACCAGCCGCCGACCTTCTGGCACATGGCGACCCGGCTGCCGGGGGCCAGTTGGTCGGTCTCCGCAGCGCTGCCGGACGGAGCGGCGCGCACGCTGAGCGCCTCGGTGATATTGGTGACCTCGCCATTGCCCGCGCAGGCGGCAAAGCGCGGCCCGTCGAAGCCGATCTGGACCGGGCGCACGGCGCTCCCCGCCGCGTCCTCTCCGGTCGGCACGTCATAGGTCCGCGCTTCTTCCGGGTCCGATTGATAATCGCAGGCGGCGAGAAACAGCAGCGGGACCGAAAGGCTCAGCATCTTATTCGTGGAGCGCGCCGCGATCAAACCACCAGCCCCATCGGGTTTTCGCACAGGTTCTTGAAGGCTTCCATCAGTTGCGCGCCGTCGGCGCCGTCGATGGCGCGGTGGTCGAAGCTGCCGCTGGCGGTCATCACGGTCGCCACCTGCAGCGCGCCGTCGACCACATAGGGCCGCGGCTCGCCCGCGCCGACCGCCATGATCATGCCCTGCGGCGGGTTGATCACCGCGTCGAACTGCTTGATCCCGAACATGCCCAGATTGGACAGGCTGGCGGTACCGCCCTGATATTCGTGCGGCTGCAATTTGCCCTCGCGCGCCTTCTCGGCCAGCGCCTTCATCGTCGCGCTGATCGCGGCGAGCCCGCGGGTATCGGCCTCGGTGATGATCGGGGTGATCAGCCCGCTGGGCGCGGCGACCGCGACGGAGACGTCGGCGCGGGAATATTTGTGGATCGTCTCGCCCTGGAAGCTGACGTTGCATTGCGGCACCCGCATCAGCGCGCGCGCCAGCGCCTTGATCAGCAGATCGTTGACCGAAAGTTTGACCCCATCGGCCTCGAGCCCGGCGTTGAGCTGCTTGCGCAGGTCGAGCAGCGCATCGAGCCGGACATCGACCGCGAGATAGTAATGCGGGACCTGCTGCTTGCTCTCGGTGAGCCGCCGCGCGATGATCTTGCGGACGCTGGAAAGCTTCTCTTCCTCGTAGGGTGCGCCGAATTCGCTCTCCGCAGGCGTTCTGGAGGGTGCGCGCGGCGCGGCCATCTCGGCAGTAGCGTCGTCCCGCGGTTTAGCGGGTGCGGCAGCGCCCGCCTCGGCAGCTTCGACATCGGCCTTGACGATCCGGCCATTGGGGCCGCTGCCGGTCACGCTGGCGAGGTCGATCCCCCGCTGTTCGGCGATCCGCTTGGCCAGCGGGCTGGCGATGATGCGATCGCCCGAGGGTTTGGGTGCGCCGTTGGAAGCGGGTTTGGAGTCGGGCTGGGGCGCCGCTTGCTCGTCCGCACGCTCCGCATCGTCATCCGCCGGTTCCGGGGCTTTCGCGGCAGGCGCGCTTTCCTCGCTCGCGTCGGAAGAGCTATCGGGCGCATCCGCTTTCGCCACCGCGTCCACATCTTCGCCCTCTTCGGCGAGCATGGCAATCACGGTGCCGACCTTGACCCCCTCGCTGCCTTCCTCGACCGCGATCGAGGCCAGCACGCCCTCGTCCACCGCCTCGAATTCCATCGTCGCCTTGTCGGTCTCGATCTCGGCCATGATGTCGCCCGAGCTGATCGTGTCGCCCGGCTTCACCAGCCATTTGGCGAGCGTGCCCTCCTCCATGGTCGGGGACAGGGCGGGCATCTTGATGGCGATCGGCATGGGGT
>JAHJWA010000228.1 GCA_018828205.1 Alphaproteobacteria bacterium | reverse complement strand
GCGGTCATGTCGGATTCGCCTTCGACGAAATAGGCGTCGGCAACCATTTCAGCAGGCCAGAGCTGAAAGCCGATGGCATCGGCGGTGATGATCGTGCCCACGGGAAGCGCGCGTTGCGCGACCAGAACCTTGGGGCCCTGTTCGACCACCTGCGCCGCCTCGGCCTGCGGCGCCGCAGCGCCTGCGAACATGCTCCGTGCGATCAGCGCCGTACCGATCGCAATGACCAGCGCGCCGACCAGCAGAACCAGCTTCTTCCTATCCATGGCTTTACGAGGCCCCTTGTTTGTCCGCCTGCAAGACGCGACGGACGACTATGGTTTCGGGGCATAGAGCCCGATTGGTTAAAATCGCGTTTTCAACCCAAAGCCCCGGCAGGCATGGCGGAAACGAGATCGCCGGTGGCGAGAATCCAAATCCCGCCGGTCGCGATGGCCAGGCCGTAGGGCACCCGGAGCTGTTCCTTCTGGCGGCGCAATATCCGCAAGGAGGCGAGCGTGACGACTAGCAGCAAGACGATTGGGAGCAGGGCGAGCGCGAGCATCAAGGGGAGCTGGCCGGAAGCGGCTTCGCCGACCGCGGAGGGGAGCGGCAGGCTGGGCCCGCCGAGCATCGCGCTCGCGAAAGCGGCTGCGATCAAGGTGCAACCGATCAACACGCCCAGATCGCGGCGTGGGACGGGGCCAGAGTTCCCCGAACGCGCGACCTGCCAGGCGCCCATGGCGAGTGTGAGCACCCATCCGGTCATCACCGTGATGACGAGGAGATCGAGAAAGGCGGCCGGTGGGATCCACAGCGCCAGCGCGGTCAGCAGCTTGACGTCGCCGCCGCCCATCTGGCGCATCGCGAAGAACAGGCAGCATATGGCGAAGGTCAGTGCGGCAAGACCCAGCTGGATCGCGACGCCGGGCCACAGCGCCAGCTCGCTCACCCACCAGAACAGCGGCGCACCCGCTGCGATGGCGGTGTTGAGCCAATTGCCGATGGTCCGGCTGCGCAGATCGGTGGCGATCGCTACCAGCAGCGCGATTGCCAATCCCGCGAGCAATACGTAGGTGAAAATTTCGTGCATCTGGCCCCTGAGGATCGTCCTCGCGCAGATGCTACAGCAACGTGCTTACCAAACGGTAACCATCGGGAGGCCACCATCGCGGCGAACCAGCAAGACGACGCCGAAGCTCGCGCGGACTCTCGCGCCCCCGTCGATCGGCGCAGGATTCCGGCTTCGGCGGGCGAATCCCAGTGGCTGGCGGCGGATGGGCATCCGCTGCGACGGATCGACTGGCCCGCTCCCGCCAGCCCGCGCGGTTCGATCCTGTTTCTGCCCGGGCGCGGCGACGCCTATGAGAAATACCTCGAAACGCTGGAGCAATGGCACCGCGCCGGGTGGCATGTCACTGCGGCCGACTGGCGCGGACAGGCGGGCTCGGGACGTCTGGGAAAGGATGCGGTCACCGGCCATATCGATGATTTCGGCATCTGGGTCGACGACCTGGCGGGTTTATGGGCAGCCTGGAAGGCTGAGACCCCGGGGCCGCATGTCCTCGCCGGCCATTCGATGGGCGGGCATCTGGTCCTGCGAGCGATGGTCGAGCACCGCGTCGACCCGGATGCAGCCGTCCTCACCGCGCCCATGCTCGGTATGGCGGGGCCGCCGCTGCCGCTGCGCCTTCAGCACTGGGTCGCCAAGCTGATGACCAGGATCGCTGCGCCGACGCGGCCGGCGTGGAAGTGGAGCGAGAAGCCCGGTGAAATGCCCGCGTCGCGCCAATCGCTGCTGACCCATGACGACGACCGCTACGGCGAGGAATTGTGGTGGCGCGAGACGCGGCCCGAACTGGTGATGGGGCCCGGCAGCTGGGGTTGGGTCGAACGTGCCTATGCCTCGCGCCGCGTGCTCGATGCGCCGGGGGCGATGGAGGCGGTGACGGCTCCGGTGTTGCTGGTGTCGACCAGCAACGACAAGCTTGTCAGCCACGATGCGGTCGTGCGCGCGGCAGAGCGCCTGCCGCGGGCGGAATTGCTGGCCTTCGGCAAGGAAGCGCGCCACGAGATCCTGCGCGAGGTCGACCCGGTGCGGGATCGCACAATGGCGGCGATCGCCGAGTTCCTCGACCGGACCGCGCCGCCGCAAGCCGCATGACAGGGTTCGATTTTGCCATCGTCGGCGCGGGAATGGCCGGAGCGAGCCTCGCCGCCGAGCTCGCGCCGCACGCCTCGGTCCTGCTGATCGAGGCGGAGGATCGGCCTGGTCATCACGCGACGGGTCGGTCTGCGGCGTTCTGGGAGGAATGCTATGGCGGGCCGGAGATCGTGCCGCTGACGTTGGCATCGGGTCCCTATCTGCGCGAG
>JAHJWA010000227.1 GCA_018828205.1 Alphaproteobacteria bacterium | reverse complement strand
GGATGGTGAAATAGTCCACGCCTTGTTCCGCCTGCTCGATCAGCGTGTCGCGGAAGATCTCCCAGGTGAGGTCCTCGGCCACGCCGCCGACCTTCTCGAGCGCCTGATAGATCGGCACGGTGCCGATGGGGACGGGGCTGTTGCGGATGATCCATTCGCGCGTGTCGTGGATGTTGCGCCCGGTGGAGAGGTCCATGACCGTGTCGGCGCCCCAGCGGATCGACCAGACCATCTTGTCGACCTCGTTGGCGACGTCGCTGGCGACCGCCGAATTGCCGATATTGGCGTTGATCTTGACGAGGAAATTGCGCCCGATCGCCATCGGCTCGCATTCGGGGTGGTTGACGTTGGAGGGGATGATCGCGCGGCCGCGCGCGACCTCGCTGCGGACGAATTCGGGGGTGACGTAATCGGGGATTGCGGCGCCCCAGTCCTCCCCGTCGCGGACATATTCGGCGAGCCGCTCGCGGCCCAGATTCTCGCGCTCGGCGACATATTCCATCTCGGGGGTGATGATCCCGCGGCGCGCGTAATGCATCTGGCTGAAGTTGCCGCCTGCCTTGGCGCGCAAGGGGCGGCGCAGCGCGGCCGGGAACGGGGGGACGCCGCCGCTGCGGTCGGGGCCCAATTGGCCGTTGTCCTCGGGGCGAACCTCGCGCGGGGCGTATTCCTCGACATCGCCGCGCGCGAGCTGCCAGTCGCGGCGCAGGGGCGCGAGGCCCGCCTGGATGTCGATCTTGGCGGCGGGGTCGGTGTAGGGCCCGCTGGTGTCGTAGACCCGCACCGACGGCTCGCCGCCCGCGAGATCGATCTCGCGCATCGCCACGCCCAGCTTGCCGACATGGACCTTGCGGCTGCCGCGGATCGGGCCGGTGGTGACGGTCACCGGCTCTCCGGTGGGGGAAATCTCGTGCGGGGAATTGATGTCGGCCATGGGGCTCGTGTCCTTCGCTGAAACGCGTGAATTGTCGAAAATGGGGATGAAAAATCAGAAGCGGATGATGGCCGCGGCGATCAGGCCGAGCCCGAGGAGAAGCGAGAGCAGCGCCCACAGGCGGGGGGCGGCGGTCATCAGCCTGCGGGCAAGTCCCATCACCCAGTCGCCCAATGCGAGAATGAGCGCGCCCTCGAGTACCATCCAGCCGCCGATCACCTTGATCAGCACCACCATCCAGCCCGCCGTGTCCCAGGATCCGACCAGATAGAGCGCGCCGCCCACCACCATGCAGATCAGCCCGGTGAGGAAGCGCGCGGCGGGGCTGCGCGCGAGATCGTCGACCATGCTCGCCCAGAAGCCGGGAACGCGCAGCTCTCCGACGCCGGCGGCTGCCGCGTAGAGGCCCATCACCATCACGATCCATGCGCTGGTTTCGAAATCGCTCGCCAAGTCGCTCTCCTCGTCGGTCGACGAGAGCGGGCGCGCTTCGCTGCGACCCACTCCCTCCGCCGGTATCAGCCGGTTCAGGTTCGACGGGTCGGGCAGCGTGACCTGCCCCTCTCAGCCAGCACTGGCTCCCCGGGGATGGGTCTTCCTAGCCGATTGTCGCGAGCGGCGAAAGGGCGAGAACGGGAAGACGGAAGAGGAGGAAGGACGTCATCCCAGCGAAAGCCGGGATCTGCTTCGGGTCGAGGACTAGGCGGAGAGCGATCCCAGCCTTCGCTGGGATGACGTCTTTTATCGCAATGGTCCGGCGAAATCCGATTCTTTGCGCTGGCCTCTCCTGCTCCGACGCGGCATTCCTGCAGGCGAGAGGAGCGAGGCTTGAGCTGGGCGAGGGAACTGGAAGAACTGCGCCGCCGGGAGGCGCTGGCGGAGCAAATGGGCGGGACCGACAAGCTGGCGCGCCAGCATGCGCGCGGCAAGCTGGATGCCCGCGCGCGGCTGGCGGCGCTGGTCGATCCCGGCTCCTTCCGCGAAATCGGCAAGATCGCGGGCAAGGCGAGCTATGACGAGGACGGCGAACTCGCCGGCGTGCTGCCCGCGCCCTTCCTGTTCGGCAAGGCAGAGATAAACGGCCGCCCGGTGGTCGCCACCGCCGACGATTTCACCATCCGCGGCGGCGCGGCCGATGCCGGGATCAGCCGCAAGATGGTCCAGGCGGAGAAGATGGCGAACGAGCTGCGGCTGCCGCTGGTGCGGATGATCGACGGCACCGGCGGGGGCGGATCGGTCAAGACGCTCGAGCAGATCGGCGCGACCTATATTCCCGCGGTGCCCGGCTGGGGCGATGTGGTGACCAATCTCGAAACCGTGCCCGTGGTGGCGCTGGCGCTGGGGCCGACCGCGGGGCTTGGCGCGGCGCGGGTGGTGGCGAGCCATTATTCGATCATGGTCCGGGGCCTGTCGCAGATTTTCGCCGCCGGACCCGCTG
>JAHJWA010000226.1 GCA_018828205.1 Alphaproteobacteria bacterium | reverse complement strand
CGGGCGCTGGATCGGCAAGGTCCGCCGCATGTCCGCGCATTTCCGCAGCGGGATCGACACGATGATCCGCGAAGCGGAGCTCGAGGACGCCGAGAAGGAATGGCGCGAGCGCAACGCCCGGATCATGGCCGAGACTTCGGGCAACGACTCCCCGCCGGCGATGGAACCGCTCCCGCAGCAGCACGGCTCGAGCGAGAACGCGGGCGATACCGCCGGTTACGATGCCCGCGCCGAGGCGGCCATCGCCCGCGCCAGGCCCGCCGCTTCGACCGATGACAAGGGTCCCGTCGCCGGTACGGACGACCAGCCCTCGCTGCCGCTCGACCCGGCTTCCCCCAAGAAGGACGGCTAGAACCTGTGCTGAAGGATATCGACGAGAGCCAGGCTCCGCTGCTCGACCATCTGGTCGAACTGCGCGCGCGGCTGGTGCGCTGCGTGCTGACGCTGGCGGTGGCGTTCGGCGTGTGCCTCTATTTCGCCGACGACATTCTCGGCTTCCTGATCCAGCCGCTCAAGGGCGCGTTCCAGGGCAATCAGGGGCAGTTGATCTTCACCAAGCTCTACGAAGTGTTCTTCGTCGAACTCAAGGTATCGCTCTTCGCGGCCTTCTGCATCAGCTTTCCGATCATCGCCAACCAGCTCTGGGCCTTCATCGCGCCCGGGCTCTACGCCAAAGAAAAGCGGGCCTTCCTGCCCTTTCTCCTCGCCACCCCGATCCTGTTCACCGCAGGCGCTTCGCTGGCCTATTTCGTGGTCATGCCGACCGCTTTCCGCTGGTTTCTGGCCTTCGAGGGCGAAGCGGGGGGGCTGACCATCCAGGCCCTGCCGAGCGCCAACGACTATCTCGCGCTGGTGATGCAGTTCATTCTCGCTTTCGGGATCAGCTTCCTGCTCCCGGTGCTCCTGCTCCTGCTCCACCGCGCCGGGATCGTGACCCGCGCGCAATTGGTCGGGGCGCGGCGCTACATCGTCGTCCTCGTCCTAGCGGTATCGGCGATCATCACGCCGCCCGATCCGGGATCGCAATTGCTGCTCGCCGTTCCGCTGCTTTTGCTGTTCGAAGGTTCCCTGCTGCTGATGCGCCTCTTCGATCGTAAGCTAGCGGCCGAGGACGTGGTGACCGAGTAGAGCGGTCCGTTCCATGCCCTGCGCCTCGGGCGGGCGCAGACTGCCAACCCGCCGCTTGTCGGCTCGTTACCGCGGGGACGACAAACGCAAACCGCCGACACAACAAAAACGGGGCCCGAAGGCCCCGTTTCCGTATTCAAATTGTTGCAGCAGCTTACGGGCTGACAGCGTCATCGTCGCCGTTGTCGACGGCGATGAAGATGCCACCGATAACCGCAGCAGCGGCGAGCAGAGCTACGATGATCGAAACACCGCCGCCGATTTCGGATTCACCTTCAACCGGCGAAGAAACGCGGTCGGCGGCGATTGCCGGAGTGGCGGCCATGGTAGCGGCAGCAGCGGCTGCAGCGAGAAAACGGAACTTCATTCTTAAATCTCCTTACGAGAACTAAACCTGTCTCGATCACAGGGGGCATTAAGCGAACTCTTGGCCCAGTGCAACATCAAATCGGACCTGCAAGTAGAGCCTTGGAGGCAAACTCGCAGACCGGGCGAAACGAACACCCCGGATTGGTCGGATTGACGAATCAGGGGCTTACCGGATCGTCGTCTTCCGAAAGAAAGACGATCGATGCGGCCACAACGGCGATGCCGATGAGGTAGACAAGAAGAGAGTGGCCACCGAGTTCGCTCTTGCCCGAAATGGGAGCGCTCTGGCGCGCGTTGTTGGCGGTTTCCTGCGCGGCAATCGGCGCCGTGATCAGAGAAGCCGCAGCTCCGGCCATGAGTAGTTTACGAACCATGCAACGAACCTTTGCCATTACCAGCGTCTCAGAGATGGCCTGGCGCCATCTTCCGAAGAAATCACGAAGCGAAACATCACCGAACGTGATCCTCGCATCCTTGCGGAGCGCCTAGATGAGAAGGGGTTGCCACAACCTTAATCGCCCGCAAGCCGCTCTATAACGAAGCGAATCTGTTGCGCCTAGTGCGCGATACGCAACTATTCCGCCCTATAGACCTGTCGGCCGCCGATCCATGTTTGCAGGACGCGGGTCTCGCGCAATTGCTCGGGCGTTGCCAGCAGCGGATCGCGATCCACCAGGACGAAGTCCGCGCGTTCGCCGACAACCAGCTGCCCGAAACGCCCTTCGGCGAAGCCGGCGAAGGCGGCATCCTTGGTGAAAGCCGCCAGCGCCGCTTCGCGGCTCACCGCTTGTTCGGGGCGCCAGCCGCCGAAGGGTCGACCGTCGGAGCCGGTGCGGGTGAAGGCGGAGGCCAGGCCGGCGAAGGGGTCGGGCGATTCGACCGGGGCATCCGATCCGAAGACGAGTGGCGCGCCGGTGGCGGCGATGCTGCGCCAGGCATAGGCACCGTCGAGCCGGTCCGGTCCGAGCCGCGCTTCCGCCATGGTCCGGTCGCTGGTCTGGTGGACCGGCTGCATCGAAGCGATGATGCCGTGCGCGCCGAACAAGGGAATATCAACTGGATCGACGATCTGCGCATGCTCGATCCGCCAACGGCGGTCGCCGGGGAAGCTTTCGGCGATCTCGTGCACCGCGCTCAGCGCGTCGGCATTGGCGGCGGTGCCGATCGCGTGGACCGCGACCTGGAACTCGCCGTTCGACGCCCGGACGAGAATGTTGCGCAATTGCGCCTGACTCATCAGCGGCAGGCCGGTGTTGCCAGGATCGTCGGCATAGGCCTGTTTGAGCCAGGCGCCGCGCGAGCCAAGCGCGCCATCGAGATAGAGCTTCACCCCGTTGAGCTTCAATTTGTCGTCATAGAGCCAAGGGGTGGGTCGCGGACCGGCGATCAGCTCCATGGTGTCGGCGCTGGTGGCGTAGGACATGATTAGCAGGGTCAGCCGCCCGCTGTCGCCGGCGCGGCGAAAGGTCTGCCAGTCTTCGATCGTGGTGCCCATATCGGCAGCGGCGGTGACCCCCATCGAATGGAGCACTTCCTGCGCGCGCTGG
>JAHJWA010000225.1 GCA_018828205.1 Alphaproteobacteria bacterium | reverse complement strand
TGCGCTCCAACACCTTGCGCGACCCGCTGTAAAGCCTGTTCGAGTGACAGCCGCATGACCGGCGCGCCGGGGGGGAAAGCGGACAGCAGGCGGGTCGGGAAGGCGGCGGAGAGCACCACGAAATGCCCCGAATCCTCGCGGCTGCGGATCAGCCGCCCGAAGGCCTGCGCCAGCCGCGAGCGGATGATCCGGTCGTCGAAGCCCTTGGCGCCGCCGGGCTGCGCCGCCGCCGCGGCGCGGCGCGCGCGGTGCAGGATGGTCGGACGCGGCCAGGGGGTGCTTTCCATCACCACGCAGCGCAAGCTCCGGCCCGGGACGTCGACCCCGTCGCGCAGCGCATCGGTCCCCAGCAGGCTGGCGCGCGGATCGTCGCGGAAGATATCGGTGAGCGTGCCGGTGTCGATCGGATCGACATGCTGCGCGTAAAGCGGCAGCCCCGCGCGGGCGAGCCGATCGGCGATCCGCCCGTGGACCGCGCGCATCCGCCGGATCGCGGTGAACAGCCCCAGCACCCCGCCGTCCGAAGCCTCGATCATCCGCGAATAGGCGCCCGCCAGCCCTGCGATGTCGCCGCGCTTGATATCGGTGACGATCAGCACCTCGGCGCGGCTGGCGTAGTCGAACGGACTGTCCGACTGCGCGGTGCGCGGCACCAGGTCGAGATGCGGCGCCCCGCTGCGCGCGATCGCGCCGGGCCAGTCGGGGCCGCTCTCGTCGCGATCGGTCAGCGTCGCGCTGGTGAGCATGACCCCGTGCGCGGGCTCGAGGACGACCTTGGCGAAGGGCTTCATCGGGTCGAGCCAGTGGCGGTGGATGCCCACGTCGAATTCGCGCGCATCGCCGCGATCGACCGCCAGCCAGTCGACGAAATCGGGGTCCGCCGGCCCGCCCAGCCGCGCCAGCAGCGCTTCCCATGCGGCGAGCAGGTCGATCCGCCAGGCGAGCGAATGGCGCGCCCCCTCGATCCGCGCGCGGCCCTGGCCATCGAGCCAGTCGGGCGCATCCTCGAGCACCGCCTCGAGCCGTCCGTTGAGCCTGAGCAGCGGCTGGCGAATCGCGGCGAGCGCTTGCTCTGCCAAACCCGCGGCTTCGACGAGTTCCCCCGGCAGCTGCGCGGTTTCGGTCTCGATCCCGTAGCCCGCCTCCTGCCCGCTCTCGTCGCGCGCATAGGTGGTGGTGCGGACCTCGGCGAGCAGCGCCTCGACCGGGCCCGCGGGCATGGCCTCGGCGAGCCGCCCGAGCCAGCCCTCCGATGGCAGCGCCTGCGCCGCCTCGACCGCGGCCTCGATCGCCTCGCCGCCGGCCTCGTCATAGCTCGCGACATCCGCCAGCCGCGCCGCCAGCCCGCGCCGCCGCCCGCGGCTGGTGCGTTCGGGGCCGACGATCCAGCGGCGCAGCTCGATCGCCTCATTGCCGGTCAGCCCGGCGGCGAAAATCGAATCGGCGGCGTCGAAGACATGGTGGCCTTCGTCGAAGACGATCCGCGTCGGGCGCCCCGAGAGGTCGCGCCCGCGCGCGGCGTTGACCATCACCAGCGCGTGGTTGGCGATCACCAGATCGGCCTGCGAAGCGGCGCGCGCGCTGCGTTCGATGAAGCATTTGCGGTAATGCGGGCAGCCGGCATAGACGCATTCGCCCCGCTGGTCGGTCAGCGCCGCGATCCCGCGCTTGCGGAACAGCGTGCCCAGCCAGCCGGGCAGATCGCCGCCGATCATGTCGCCATCGCTGCTGTAGGCCGCCCAGCGCGCGACCAGCTGCGCCAGCACCGCGGGGCGCCCGGAGAAGCCGCCCTGCAGCGCATCCTCGAGATTGAGCAGGCACAGATAGTTCTCGCGCCCCTTGCGCACCACCACCGGGGGCGAACCGTCGGGGCGCGCGGCGGGCCAGGCGCGGGTGCTTTCCTGGCGCAGCTGGCGCTGGAGGTTCTTGGTGTAGGTCGAGACCCACACCGTTCCGCCCGAACGCTCGGCCCAAAGCGAGGCGGGGGCGAGATAGCCCAGCGTCTTGCCGATCCCGGTCCCCGCCTGCGCCAGCAGCACATGCGGCCGCTTGTTCTTGTCGCGCGGCGCGAAGATGCTTCCCGCGCCGCGCGAAAACTGGCGCTGCCCCTCGCGGCGCTCGGCGCCTTCGCCGGTCAGCCGCTCGAGCTGGCCCTCGACCTCGAGCTCGTCGAGCAGGACCTGCTGCGGCTGCGCGCGCTCGGGCGCCTCCTCCCATTCGGGCAGCCTGGCGAAGAGCCATTTCTCGGCGCGTTCGGGTTGACGGATGTGGGGGCTGAGCACCTGCGCCCAGGGCCAGCGCAGCCGCGCCAGCGACTGGAGCGAGGACCAGGCGCCCTCGCGCTCGGGCCAGTCGGCGCTCTCGCATATTGCGATAAGCGCCGCGCCCGCACGCTGGAGCAGCAGCGGCACCGCATCGTCGCTCGCGGGTTCCTCGAGCCCCAGCGCGTGCGCGAGACCCTTGGGGGTGGGCACGCAGAATTTCGCGGGATGGACGAAAGCGAACAGTTCGAGCAGGTCGAGGCCGGAGAGGTCGGGATAGCCCAGCCGGCTCGCCACCAGCGGGGCGTTGAGCAGCAGCAGCGGGGTATCCGCCGCCGCCATCACCGCCTCGCCCTTCGAGCACCCCCGCGTGGCGCCGCCCGCGACCTGCGGGGCGTCGCGCAGCCAGGTCCCGGCGTGGCTGGCGTGAAGCGCGGGGAGGGGGAGGGCAGCGGTCACCCAAACCCCGTAGAACGAAGGTGGAACGGCGATCAAGCGCGCTGTGACTATCATGCGGGGGCAATTGCGGCGTGCTCGCCGCCGCGTTGCAGCTTCCCGGCGGCTTCGCGAGCGCCGGTTTTGCCGCCCCGCCCAGACTTGACGCTTGCACCCTCGGCCGCATTTCGCGACAGGCATGACCATGAGCGAACCCACATTGATCGAAGCCGCCCGCAGTTCCAAGGCCTGGCCGTTCCAGGAGGCGCAGCGGCTGCTCAAGCGCTATCCCGACGGCGCCAAGCCCGACGGCTCGCCGGTGCTGTTCGAGACCGGCTACGGTCCGTCGGGCCTGCCGCATATCGGCACCTTCCAGGAAGTGCTGCGAACCACGCTGGTGCGGCGCGCCTTCGAGGCGATGATCGGCGCGCGGCCCGAGGACGGCAAGACGCGGCTGGTCGCCTTTTCCGACGATATGGACGGTCTGCGCAAGGTGCCCGACAACGTCCCCAACAAGGCACTGCTCGAGGCCAATCTGCACAAGCCGCTGAGCCGCATTCCCGATCCGTTCGGCGCCGATGAAGGCGGCGGCCACGCCAGCTTCGCGCATCACAACAATACCAGGCTGCGCGAATTCCTCGACCGGTTCGGCTTCGATTACGAGTTCGTCGCCGCCAGCGACCGCTACAATGCCGGCGAATTCGACGATGCGCTGCGCCAGGTGCTGCGTCGCAATCAGGCGATCCTCGACATCATGCTCCCGACCTTGCGCGAGGAACGGCGGCAGACCTATTCGCCCGTGCTGCCGATCAGCCCGGCCAGCGGCAAGGTGCTGCAGGTCCCGGTCGAAGTCGTCGATGCCGAGGCGGGGACGATCCGCTTCACCGACGAGGATGGCAGCGTGGTCGAGCAATCCGCGCTCGGCGGGCAGGCCAAGCTGCAGTGGAAGGTCGACTGGGCGATGCGCTGGTATGCGCTGGGCGTCGATTACGAGATGTACGGCAAGGATCTGACCGATAGCGGGGTCCAGTCTGGCAAGATCGTCCAGGTGCTCGGCGGGCGCAAGCCCGAGGGGCTGATCTACGAGCTGTTCCTCGATGCCAATGGCGAGAAGATCTCCAAGTCCAAGGGCAACGGCCTGACGATCGAGGAATGGCTGACCTATGGCAGCGAGGAGAGCCTGGGCTTCTACATCTTCCCCAATCCCAAGAGCGCCAAGCAATTGCACGTCGATGTGATCCCGCGCGCGGTCGACGATTACTGGCAGTTCCGCGAACGGCTCGCCGAGCAGCCGCTCGACAAGCAGTTGGGCAATCCGGTGTGGCATTTGCTGCAGGCGCGAGCCCCCGCGCAGGCGGGGGCCTCAGGCGGAGGCGCGCAACAGACCGAGGTCCCCGCCTCCGCGGGGACTCCGCCGGGCGCTGGCGACAGTCTGCCCGTGACCTATGGGCTGCTGCTCAATCTCGTCGGCGTGCTGGGCGCGCAGGCGGATCGCGAGCAGGTGTGGTCCTATCTGGGCAATTACATCGCCGACCCCGATCCCGCCAAGCACCCCGAGCTCGACGCGCTGGTTGGCACCGCGCTCGCCTACAACCGCGACTTCATCGCTCCGACTCTGGAGAAGCGTGCTCCAGAACCCAACGAAGCCGCCGCGCTGCAGGCGCTCGACGATCAATTGGCGCAATGCGATCCGGCTGCCAGCGCCGAGGACATCCAGACGCTGATCTACGAGATCGGCAAGGACGAGCGCTACGGCTTCGAGAGTCTGCGCGACTGGTTCAGGGCGCTCTACGAGACCCTGCTCGGCTCGGCGCAGGGACCGCGGATGGGCAGCTTCATCGCGCTCTACGGCATCGCCAACAGCCGCGCGCTGATCGCCGAGGCGCTGGCGCACAAAATCTAGGCGCTCAGGTCCATTTGCGCGTCCGGTACCATTTGGTGAGGACGTATTTCTCGCCGCTGATCACCGGTGTTCCCGCGTGGAGCGTGTCCTCGTTGGGGCTGCCGTCGGGCCGCGCGTTGTTCCAGATCAGCAGCACACCCGGCTTGGGCTCGATCGAGGCACCGATCTCGCTGAAATGGGTGTGGCCGCCTTCCGCCACCTTGTTGAGGAAAGCCATCGCGGTCCAGCTGCGCTGGCCGCCGCGCTTGCGCTCGCCAGCCCAGTATTTCTCGCTGGTATGGAACCAGTCGTTGTGCGGCTTGAATTCCTGGCCCGGAAGATAGCGCTGGCCCTGGATCGTCTCGCCGCATTTGGAATTGATCCCGAGCAGATCGTCGATTCGCCGCGAAATGCTCAGCACGAAGGGATCGCGGGGATCGAAATTGCCCGAATAGGAGGTGCGAAACCCGGTCGTATAGGCCTCCTCGTGCAGCGAGCTGGGGCGCGCGACCACATCGATCATCCTTACGAAGCGCTGGCATTCCTCGGGCGAGAGGAAATTGCCGATTGCGAAAATCTCGGCCCTGTCGGTGGGCACTTGGTAGATTTCGGGGTCGGATGTGAGCCGCTTGCGCACGGTCTCGCCGAGGCGTGCGAGCGCGTCCTGGTCGGGGATGATCTGTTTGGTCGCCATGCGGGCTGATTAGAAAACTGCGGCGCGCGCTGCAAGGGAGCGGCTTGCGCCTTCGCTGTCGCGCGCTAAACCCGAGCCAGAGCGAGGAGGCCCGGGATCATGACCATGACGGACGCCGCCACCGACACCGCGCAAGGTCGCCGCTATTCGACCGGCGCGATGGTCTTCCACTGGCTGATCGCGCTGCTGGTGATCGTCAACTGGCGGCTCGCCGAGGCGGCCGAACACGCGGCCCGCGCCGACGCGATCCAGTATTTCGCCAACCACAAGGCGATCGGGATCCTGATCCTGCTGCTGACGCTGGGGCGGCTGGTGTGGCGCTGGACGCACCCGGTCCCGCCGCTGCCTTCGGATCTCGCGCGCTGGGAAAAGGTGCTGGCGCGCAGCGTGCACATCATCTTCTACGTGCTGCTGATCGGCCTCCCGCTGGGCGGCTGGCTCGCCAATTCGTTCAGCGACCGCACGGTCGAGATGTTCGGCCTTTTCACCATTCCGCCGCTGCCGCTCGGTGCGAACGAGAGCCTGGGCGATACGATCTTCGATGCGCATGCGTTGGGCGGGCAGATCTTCGTCTATCTGATCGGGCTGCATATCCTCGGCGCGCTCAAGCACACCTTCTTCGATCGCAACGGCGGCATTTTCAGGATGCTGCCCTTCGGCAAGGTCCCCGGCTGAAGCCGGCAAGACCGGGAGCAACGAAAAACCCCCGCCGATCACTCGACGGGGGTTCTCGGTGGCCCTGCCAACCCACAATGTGCAGGCAGGCAAGCTAAATAGCTCGATTACCAGAAGAAATCGTAAATCACGTCGACGACTTCGCCCGAGTAGATGTCGACCAGCAACACGTCGTCGTAATAGCGAACCCAGCGATAGGGGCCGTAGACCTCGGGGAGGCGATAGCGCCACGGATCCTGGATCTGGTAGCGCGAGCCGAAGAACACGCTGCCCAGATTGATTCCGATGCTCAGCCGGCTGTAGCTGTGATTGCGGTAGGGCGAATAATAGCGGCCCGGGCGATAGAGGCTGCGGTTGGATGCCCGCCAGCCCTGCCAGTTGTAGCGCTGATTGCGACGCCAGTCCTGGCGATCCCAGCGCTGGTAGTCGTTCCAGCGCCGGCCGTCGTAATAGCGCGCCTGACGGCCCGAGCGGGCGACGTCGCGCTGTCCGGCGCGATAGGCCTGCCGCGTGTCGCGACGGTCCTCGCGTCGATCGACCCTGCGGCCGTCGCGATAGCCTTCGCGCTCGCCGGCGCGATAGGCCTGGCGCGCGTCGCGGCGGTCCTGCCGGGCGTCGTCTTGGCGACCGGCGCGATAGGCCTGCCTGGTGTCGCGGCGATCCTGCCGCGCATCATCGGCCTGGCGAGCCGCACGATAGGCATCGCGGCGCGAGGTATCGCGCTCGCCCGGAGCGGACCAGGTGGGCTGCTGGCGACCGCGCTGCTGCTGCTGGGCGTTGCGCGAGGCCTGGCGGATGGCTTCGCGCTGCGCCGCGAGACCGGCATCGGCGCGGCCGGTGGCGGCGCGGCGCTGATCGCCACGGTTCTGGGACTGCGCCCGCGCCGCATCGCGGCTCTGGCGCCGATCGCTGCGGTCCGCCTGGCGTTGCTGCGCGGCAGCCTGGGCCTGGGGCTGGGGTTGCGCGCGCGCCTCCGGGCGGGCTTCGCGGATCTGCTGGCGCGCCTCGCGGCGGTCCCCGCGCTGGGGGCGCTCGCGGCGCGGCTGGTCGCGATCCTGCGCAATGGCAACCGACGCCACCGCCGCGGTTTCGGCCGCCTCGGCGCGCTCGGGTGTCACGGCGAACAGCATGGCCATGGAGAGCGCGCCGATCGCGGAGCCCTTGAGAAGGTCAGTCAATGTCATGGAGCGTGTCTCCGTCCCTGTTGCCGCTCCACCAGCCGCGGCGTGTTGATTTCGAATGTCGATAGAGCCTCAATAGCAGTGCGGACTGACCGCTCACTGAACCGCTGTGATGGCCTCCCGTTCATCTAACCGATCGCCAGGATGAATGCGGCGGCGCCGCGCGGGGCGGAATTGCGCTGTCGCTAGACGTCCTCGCCGGGCGTGATCTGTCCGACAACGCGGCGCACGGTGAGATAGGTGACCATGACCGTGGCGGCCAGCAGCCCGACCATGATGACCGCGCCGGCGAACAGCACTTCATAGAGCGTGGTGTACCAGTCCGCGGGCAGTTCGTCGAACTCGCCCACGGGAAGCACGAAGGCCAGCAGCACCAGCAGGCTCATCATCAGCGAGGCAGTCGCCAGCGAAGCGATCAAGGTGACCCGGCGATAGGTCTCCTTGTCGAAATCGGTGTCCAGCTTGCGCAGCATCCCGATCAGCGTGAGCATCAGCGCCAGCGTCGTGGCCGAAGCCGTCGCGGTCGCCGAGCCCAGATAGAGCCCGGCGCGCGAAAGCGCCTCGAGCAGATCGCGGGCCTCGGCGGCACCATAGACCGAACCGATCGCCTCGCGGGCGCCGTAGCCGATGGCGGCAAAGAGCAGAAATGTGAGTATGGGCCAGATCTTGGCGGACATGCAGTCTCCCGGGTTAGCGGTGGAAGCGCAGGGATCGGGAAGGCCGGTCCGCAATTAACATCCATTGATCGCGCGCCCATCCCCTGCGGCTCGGCGGGGGATGGGCGCGCGAGCGCTCGGATCAGCGCGTCAGCTTTTTGTACGCCAGCCTGGTCGGGCGATCCGCCGCATCACCGAGGCGGCGGCGCTTGTCTTCCTCATAGGCCTCGAAGTTTCCTTCGAACCATTCGACATGGCTGTTGCCCTCGAAGGCCAGGATATGCGTCGCGAGGCGATCGAGGAAGAAGCGGTCATGCGAGATCACCACCGCGCAGCCGGCGAAATTCTCGATCGCGTCCTCGAGCGCGCCCAGCGTCTCGACATCGAGATCATTGGTCGGTTCGTCGAGCAGCAGCACGTTGCCGCCCTGCTTGAGCATCTTCGCCATGTGGACGCGGTTGCGTTCGCCGCCCGAGAGCTTGCCGACGTTCTTCTGCTGGTCCGCGCCCTTGAAGTTGAACGCGCCGACATAGGCGCGGGTCGAAGCATCGTGGCCGTTGACCTTCATATAGTCGTGCCCGTCCGAGATTTCCTCCCAGACGTTGTTCTTCGGGTTGAGATCGCCGCGGCTCTGGTCGACGAAGCCGAGGTGCACGGTATCGCCGATCTCGACGGTGCCGCTGTCGGGGGTTTCCTTGCCGGTGAGGATCTTGAACAGCGTCGACTTGCCCGCGCCGTTGGGGCCGATCACGCCGACGATGCCGCCCGGGGGCAGCATGAAGGACAGGTCTTCGAACAAAAGCTTGTCGCCGTAGGACTTGGAGATGTTCTTGGCCTCGATCACCTTGCTGCCCAGCCGTTCGGGCACCTGGATGACGATCTGCGCCTTGCCCGGCTTGCGCTGGCTCTGCGCTTCCTGCAGCTCCTCGAACTTGCGGATACGCGCCTTGCTCTTGGTCTGGCGCGCGGCGGGGGTCTGGCGGATCCACTGCAGCTCTTCCTTGAGCGCCTTGGAGCGGCCGCTTTCCTCGCGGTCTTCCTGGTCGAGCCGCTTGGCCTTCTTCTCCAGATAGGTCGAGTAATTGCCCTCGTAGGGGAAGTAGGAGCCGCGATCGAGCTCGAGGATCCATTCCACCACATTGTCGAGGAAGTAGCGGTCATGGGTGATCATCAGCACCGCGCCCGCATAATCCTTGAGGTGGTTTTCCAGCCATTCGACGCTTTCGGCATCGAGGTGGTTGGTGGGTTCGTCGAGCAGCAGGATGTCGGGCTTCTGGATCAGCAGCCGGGTCAGCGCCACGCGGCGCTTCTCGCCGCCGGACAGGGTCTCGACGCCCATGTCGCCGGGGGGGCAGCGCAGCGCTTCCATCGCGATCTCGAGCTGGTTGTCGAGCGTCCAGCCATCGACCGCGTCGATCCTGGTCTGCAATTCGCTCATCTCGTCGCCGAGCTTGTCGAAGTCGGCATCGGGTTCGGCCATCTCGGCGGAAATCGCGTTGAAGCGCGCCACCAGATCGGCGGTTTCCTTGGCGCCTTCGCGCACGTTCTCGAGCACGGTCTTGGTCGGATCGAGCTCGGGCTCTTGCTCGAGATAGCCCACGGTGACGTTCTCGCCCGGCCAGGCCTCGCCGCTGATATCGGTGTCGATCCCGGCCATGATCTTGATCAGCGTCGACTTGCCCGCGCCATTGGGGCCGACGATGCCGATCTTGGCGCCGCGATAGAATTGCAGATTGATGTTGGCGAGCACCGGCTTGGGGGCACCGGGGAAGGTCTTGGTCATGTCCTTCATGACATAGGCATATTGCGCGGCCATCGGGCGGGTCCTTCGGGTAACGGGAATAGGGGGAATTTCAGCAGGCCAGATAGGCGCTGGCGGCCCTGCGGGCAAGCGGGGGGTGGCAAGCCAGCGGGTGCGGGCACAATAGGTCTTGGCATCGCGCGATGCGGTGCTAGCACTCGCGGCCATGAGAACCCTCCTGATCGCGCTCGCCGCCTCCGCCGCCCTCCCGACCATCGCCATCGCGCAGACCACAGCGCAAACCCTGGCCCCGACTACGGGATCCGCCGAGTCGCCCGCGCTGGCCCAGGCGGTGGACGCGCTCGATAACGACACGATCGCCTGGGATTTCGTCGAGGGCATCACCACCGAGGTCGGCCCGCGGATGCCCGGCACCGAGGCCGAGGCGCGCGGTCGCGACTGGGCGATGACCTGGCTGCGCGCCGAAGGCTTCGCCAATGTCGCCAACGAGCCCTTCATGATGCAGACCTGGGTGCGCGGCGAGGAAACCGCGCGGGTCACCGCGCCTTTCGTCCAGCCGATGCATATCGCCGCGCTGGGCAACAGCGGCACCACCGGTCCTGAAGGACTGACCGCCGAAGTGGTCTATTTCCCCAGCTATGCCGATCTGGTTGCCGCTCCCGCCGGCAGCCTTACGGGCAAGATCGCCTTCATCAGCCACGACATGCGCCCCACGCAGGACGGCTCGGGCTATGGCTTTGCGGGCCCCGCGCGCTGGACCGGCCCGGCACTGGCCGCGAGCAAGGGCGCGGTCGCCACGGTGATCCGCTCGATCGGGACCGACAATCAGCGCGTCAGCCACACCGGCAACACCAGCTTCCCGGAGGGCACCACGCCGATCCCCGCGGGCGCGCTCTCCAACCCCGATGCGGACAATCTCGAGCGCGTCTTCGCGCGCGCCGAGGGTCGCCCCGTAACGATGGAACTGCTGATGACCCCGCGCTTCATAGGCGAGACCGAGAGCGGCAATGTCGTCGGCGAGATCACCGGGCGCGATGCCTCGCTGCCGCCGGTGCTGCTCGCCTGCCATCTCGACAGCTGGGACAATGGCATCGGCGCGATCGACGATGGCGCGGGCTGCGGGATCATCGCCGCGGCGGCCAAGCATGTCGCCGCGCACGGCCAGCCGCTGCGCACCGTCCGGCTGCTGTTCGCCGGCGCGGAAGAGACCGGGCTGTGGGGCTCGTCCGCCTATGCCGCGGCGCATGCCGAGGCCCCGGTCTTCGTCGGGCTGGAAAGCGATTTCGGCGCCGACCGTATCTGGCGGCTGGAGACCAATTTCACCGCCAGCGATCCCGATCTCTACCGGCGCCTGGCGCAGGCCGTGGCGCGCTTCGGGGTCGGTCCCTCGACCAATGTCGCGACCGGCGGCGCCGATCTCAATCTGGTGCGCGAGCAGGGCGGGCCGCTGATCGATCTGCAGCAGGACGGCACCCGCTATTTCGACCTCCACCACACCGAGAACGACACGCTCGACAAGATCGACCCGGTGCAATTGCGCCAGAACGTCGCGGTCTGGACCGCAGTGGTCGGCATTCTCGCCAACCATGGCCCGGCGATCACGCAGGGCGAGTGATAGAGCCGGTCAGGCGGGGAAGCTGCGCGCGGTCAACCGCCTGACCTGCACCGCCTGGAAAGCGGCGCGCGCCGCGAGGAACAGCGCGAAAGACAGCCACAGCCCGTCATTGCCCAGCGGCCAGCTCAGCCACAGCAGCGCGGCGTAGAGCAGCGCCGCAGCGATCATCGAGCCCAGCAGCGCGCGCGTCCAGCTCCCGCCGACGAAGACCCCGTCGTAGACGAAGGCGGCGAAGCCCGCGACCGGGATCACCGCCAGCCAGATCGCGTGTTCGCGTCCCATCGCGGCGATCTCGGGGGTGGCGGCGAAGCTGTCGATCACCGGTCCCGCGAACAGCGCGAACAGCGCCGAGAGCACCAGCGCCACGCCGAGCCCGCGCCGCAGCATCGCGCCGATATACCGCGTGAAGCCCTCGCGGTCGCGCGCGCCCAGCCGCTCGCCATTGAGCACCTGCGCGGCGTTCTCGAAGCCGTCGAGCAGCAGCGCGGTGACCACGAAGAGCTGGTAGAAGATGCCGTTGGCGGCAAGCGAGACGACACCGCGCTCGGCGCTCAGCCGGGTCAGCGCCGCCAGCGCCACCATCAGCACCACGGTGCGCAGGAACAGGTCGCGGTTGACCGAGAGGAAGGGGCGCAGCTCGGCCCAGCGCAGGTTTCCGCGCTCTAGCAAGGCAGCCCGCAGGGTCTTGCCCGATGTCCCGAGGAGGATGAAGCCCGCGACCGCCGCCAGCTTGGCGAACTCGGCGATGAAGCTCGACCAGCCGATCCCCGCGATGCCCCAGTCGATCCCCAGCGCCAGCCAGGCCCCCAATGCGAGGTTGAGCAGATTGTAGGCGACCTCGAACGCCAGCACCGCGCGCATCTGGCGCCTCCCGACCAGAAAGCCGACCAGCGCGAAATTGGCCATCACCGCGGGCGCGCTCCAGTAGCGGATCTCGGCATAGACCCGCGCCGCGGCAAGCACCTCGCCCTCGGCGCCGAGCACCGCCAGCAGCGCGGGCAGCAGCAACGGCTTGGCCGCCAGCAGGACCAGTGCGATCGCCAGCCCCACCGCCAGCCCGCGCGCCACCAGCCCGGTGGTCCCGGTCTTGAGAAAGTTCATCACCACGAACAGCATGGCGAACAGCCGCGCGCCGATGTCGACCGCGCCTTGCGTCGGCGCGTCGCCCAGCCGCCCGACGATCCACATA
The DNA here is from genome assembly GCA_018828205.1 of Alphaproteobacteria bacterium. Lineage (GTDB taxonomy): Bacteria > Pseudomonadota > Alphaproteobacteria > Sphingomonadales > Sphingomonadaceae > Qipengyuania. Next base: position 1,746 of record JAHJWA010000225.1, on the reverse strand, counting down.
TCGCCCACCCCGATCATCGCGGTGGCGACATTGGTCACCATCGCCGGCAAAGCGATCGCCCAGATGGCGCGGTATTCGAGCGGGGCTTGTGGCGCGGCAGAGGACATTCAGGTTTTCGCCTCCGCCATCAGGATCCCGCGGCGCCTATCGCCCGGCGCGAACCCGGGCGCAACGCTTCAGTCGAGAAACCGCTCGGTCAGCGCGCGGACATCGACCCGCGCCTTCAGCCGCGCGGCGAGCAGCGCGGTGCCGCTGATCTTGCGCTGCGCGAACAGCACATCGACCGGGGGCAGGTGCCAGCTGGCCTTGTCGGCGGCGATCTCCATGCCCTCGTCGCGCAAGGCCCCGACAAAGGACCGGTCGCCGAAATCGAACGGGCCGGGGCGGTTGAGCTCGCCCGCGATCACCTCGATCATCCGGTCGACGCGGCCGGAGTGGCGGGTCACCGCGGCCTCGCTCACGAAGCCCGCCGCGAGTGCCGCCTCGCGGATGGCTAAGCGGTCGTCAGACAGCCCGGCCCTCAGCAGGTCGCGGTAGCCCGCGACGGTCGCCGGATCGATCGGCCGCGCGGCACCGAAATCGAGCAGCACCAGCCGGCCGGTGTCGGGCTGGTAGCGGTAGTTGGCGAAATTGGGGTCGGTCTGCATCACCCCGAATTCGAACAATTCGCGCAGCACCAGCGTTATCAGCCTGCGCATCAACTCGTCGCGCGTCTCCTGCGGCGCGGATTCGAGCGATTCGATCGGCTGGCCGGGCAGGTAGGTCATCGCCAGCACCCGGTCGGTGGTGAATTCGCGGTCGAGCTCGGGCACCACCACATCGGGCGTATCCGCGAGCAATTGCCCGAACAGCACCATCTGCGCGCCCTCGCGCTGGTAATCCGCTTCCTCGGCCAGCTGGCGCTTGGCTTCGGCGAGCAGCGGTGCGATGTCGATTTCGCGCGGCGTCAGCCCCGACAGCCGCAGCAGCGTCGCGACATTGTCGACATCGGCATCGATGCTTTCGCGCACCCCGGGATATTGCACCTTGATCGCCAGCTCGCGCCCGTCGCGGGTGAGCGCGCGGTGGACCTGGCCGATCGAGGCGGCGGCGATCGGGCGCGGTTCGAACCGCGCGAAGCGGGTCCGCCAGTCCTTGCCCCACTGCTGCGCCAGCACGCGGTTGAGCTGCGCGGGCGGCATGTGGTGGGCGTTGTCGCGCAAGCGCGCCATGATCTGCGACAGTTCGGCGGGCAGCATGTCGCCCGCATCGAGCGAGATCATCTGCCCCAGCTTCATCGCCGCGCCGCGCAGATGCGACAACCGCTCGACGGCGCCATTGATGTTGCCCGGGGTGAGCAGCATGTCGCGCATCCGTGGGCGTTCGCCGTCGGCCAGCCGTCGCGCGCCTTCGGCCAGCATTCCGCCCGCGACTCCGCCCGCCAGCCGCCCGAAATGGCCCAGCCGCGACAGCCGGCCGCGCGGGACGCTGCGGCCTCGTCCCTTGTAGCTTTCGTCGTTCAAGCGATCACCAGAAGCGGCTTCCCGGCACGCCCTTGAAGGGGCCGGCGAGCTTGCCGGTGATCCAGCCGCCGTAGAATTCGCCCGGCTGCGGTATGACCGTCTCGCCATCGACGCTGCAGCGATCGAAGGGCGCGGCGTAGAAAGCGACATGGTCGCGCAGCATGGCGAAGGGTGCGGTCGGGCTGGGGTAGCTCCAGCCGACGCGCGGGATCACCAAATCGCCGATCACCACATCCCAATAGGC
>JAHJWA010000224.1 GCA_018828205.1 Alphaproteobacteria bacterium | reverse complement strand
CTGCCGGGCGCCTTGCTGCTCAGCTTCTTCCTGCCCTCGGCGATCATCTTCATCCTGCTCGCGGGGGGCTGTTACCTTTCCTACGAAGGTGCCGAGAAGGTGATGGAAAAGCTCGGCGGGAAGAAACATGGGAAGACGCTGGACGACCCGATCGAGAACCCGGCAGAGTTCGAGAAGAAGCGCGTCTCGGGTGCAATCCGCACCGATCTGATCCTCTCGGCGGAAATCATGGCGATCACCCTCAACGAGGTGGCCGCCGAGGATTTCGTCACCCGCGCCGGGGTGCTCGCGATCGTCGGCGTCGCCGTCACGGTGTTCGTCTATGGCGCGGTGGCGCTGATCGTGAAAATGGACGATCTCGGGCTGCATCTGGCCGAAAAGCCCTCGCAACTGGCGCGCAGCGTGGGGCGCGGATTGCTCAAGGCCATGCCGGTGCTGCTCCTGGTGCTGTCCTTCGTGGGCACCATCGCGATGCTCTGGGTCGGTGGCGGGATCATCCTGCACGGCATGCACGAACTCGGCCTGCACACGCTTTCTGACTGGGCGCATGATGCGCAGGTCACGGTCGAGGGGGCCACGGGCAGCTTGGCGGGTATCCTCGGCTGGGCAACCTATGCCGCGCTGTCGGCGCTGGTGGGTCTCGCGCTGGGCGTGGTCATCGCGCTGGTGCTGCACAAGCTGCTCAAGATCGGCAACGAGGCGGGCGCTCACTAGTTCTGGACCGCACGAGCGGGCAAGCGCGAAAACCGCTGGCCATCCGGTTTCCCGATTTGGTACACTGACGGCAGGGTGGGACACGTCCGGCAGCAGCGCTGCTGGCGACGGCTCTCGATTTGGATTGGAGAGCCGGTGGAGCTTAATCGGATTCTGGCATTGATGGCGTTCGCGTTGGGGCTGTTGTGGGCGGGGCCGGTTGCCGCGCAGCCGCTTCCGCTGCGGTCGCTGACTTGCACCGCCGGGGCCGAATCCGCGCGCGCTGCCTTCGATCTTCCGCGCGGCGAACTGCGATGCAGCGGCAACCGCTTCGGCCATCGCGATCTCTTTGTCAGGACTTCGGTTCATTTTCGCACCACGGCGCTGCCAGCATCCTCCGGACTGGTGTGGCAGACGGAAGCCTCGGATTTCAGCTCGATGCTGGTGCGCTTCACCTACGCCGACGGGACACGGCGACTGATCGATGTCGATCGCCAGATGGCGGCTCGCAATTGGTTCGCGGGCAACCGTTTCGACGTGCCGATCCCCGACGAGGGGGCGGCGCTGGTTGCGGTCGATACGGTGGTGGAACGGCCCTATTCCGCGGCCACCACCGCCAAGGCGCGCATCCTCACGCCGGCCCGCAGCGCCGAGATGCACTATCTGCGTTCGCTGGCCTATGTGCTCGTGATCGGCCTGCTGATCCTGCCGCTGATCTACGATCTGCTGTTCTACCGCATCCTTCGCCAGCCTTTCGTGCTCTGGCATCTCGCCATGGTGAGCGCGATGACCTGCTACACACTGCTCCAGTCGGGGTTGATCTTCGAATTCGTCCCCGATCTCGAACTGGGCCTGCGCTGGCGGGCGACCGCGCTGGCCTTCGTTCTCGCGCTGTCGAGCGCGGTGATGGTGGTGCGCGGGCTGATCGAGGACCGCCTGCTGAGCAAGAGGATGAACGCGGCGCTGGTCGTTGCAGCGCTGATACCGGTCGTGGTCAAGATCATCGCGCTGCTCGGGGGCGAGGCGCTGCGGATCACGGTCAACGCTTGGCTGATGGCCAGTCTTATCCCGAGCGCGGGCATCGTCGCGGTAGCGGTGGCGGTGGCGCTCGCACGCGGCAGCCGCGGCGCACGCTGGGCCGCGCTGGGCCTGTCGGTGCTGATGGTGATCGGATCGCTCAGGTTGCTGGTGGGTCTGGAACTGCTCGAGTTCGGTTTTGCGCTGGAGGATTCTGTTTTCGCGGCGATGGTGGTGCTTGCGATCTTTACCTCGCTCGGCGTGGGCGACCGCTTTCTGGCGCTGCGCGACGACCGCGACCAGGCGCGCACCCAGGCGATCCGGCTGGGCCGGATGGCCAACACCGACGGGCTCACCGGCCTTGCGAACCGTCGCGCCTTCGACATGGTCGCGAGGCTGACGAACGGACAAGGCCTGCTGCTCGCCGATATCGATCACTTCAAAGCGGTGAACGACGAGCATGGTCATCAGATCGGCGACGCCGTGCTGTGCCGGGTCGCCGCGATCCTGCGCGACGAGCTCAACGAGCATCCCGGCGCGCGGGTTTATCGGCTGGGCGGAGAGGAATTCGCGGTCGTGGCTGACGCATCGGACCGGCACGAACTGATGCAGCTGGCCGAAAAGTTGAGGCAGACCGTCGCGAGCGTGCAGGGAATTACGGTTTCGGTCGACCTGCCGGCAGTGACGATCAGCCTCGGTGCCGTGCTCGGGCACGGACAGTTGATGCACCAGGCCTTCGCCGATGCCGATGCCGCGCTCTACCAAGCCAAGGATGGCGGACGGGATTGCAGCGTCCTGTACATCGCGGGGGCGACCAAGGACGGTCGCGGGCGGTTTTACGACACGATGAGCCGGGCCTAGCGGTTGGGTTCAGGCCAGTCGCCGGTAGAGATCGCGGGCGAAACCCGACAGCGTATCGTCGCGAGCGCCCATCACCACGATCCGGTCGCCCGGGCGCGCCATCGCGACCAGCCTGTCGCCGACATCGGCGCGCTGAGAGATATGCTCCGCGGTGCCGCCCGCTTCCCCGATCAGCCGGACGATCCGCTCGCTGCCTTCGCTGCGATCGACCGTGCCGCCGAAATAGACCGGATCGCACAGGATCACGCGGTCCTCGCCATCGAGCAGCTGCGCAAAGGTCTGGGCCAGCTCGTCTCCCATCTGCCGCAGCGGCCCGTAGCCATGCGGCTGGAAGAAGGCGAGCACGCGGCCGCTGTGCGCCTTGAGCGTCCCCAGCGTTGCCGCGCATTTCTCAGGGTTGTGCGCGAAATCGTCGATCACGGTGATGCCAGCGGGCGAGACGCCGATCAGTTCGAACCGCCGCGACAATCCATCGAAACCCGCCAAAGCCTCGACCGCGGCGGCGACCGGGACGCCGGCCGCGGCCGCCCCGGCAATCGCCGCGAGCGCGTTGGAGAGATTGTGCCGCCCCGGCAGCGCCAGCCGCAGCGGATGTTCCCCGCCGTCGTGGCGATCTATGATCAGCGCCGCCTGCCGCATCGGCCCCGCGGCGATCGAGCCGGGGACCACGCCGATCTGCGCCTTTTCCTGGTCGATCCCGAAGGTGATCGCCTCGCGCGCATGGGGCAGCAGCGCGAGCGCCTCGGCATCATCGGCATTGACCACCGCGATTCGGCTGCGCGCCAGATAGTCGCCGAACAGCTGACGCAGTTCCTCCATGCTCTTGTGGTCGAGGCTGACGTTGAGCAGCACGCCGACCGCGGGGCGGTAGAGCGCGATCGAGCCGTCGCTCTCGTCGACCTCGCTGACATAGAGGCTCTGCCCGCCGACAACCGCGCTGGCGAACGGGCGTTCGGGCGAGACGAAATTGGTCATCACCGCGCCGTTCATGATCGTCGGTTCGCGGCCCGTGGCGTGAAGGATCCATCCGAGCATCCCGGTGACCGTGGACTTCCCGCTGGTGCCGGCGACCGCGAGGCCAGCGCCGCTGGTGTTGAACAGGATGGAATTGAGCTCGGCGCGGGTGAGCCGCAGGCAGTCGAAATCCTTCGCCCGGGCGATCTCGGGCACGGTGTCCTCCACCGCCGCCGAGGCCACCACGATCTGGTCGCGCGAGACGATCCCGCTGCCGTCCTGCGGGTGGAGCGTGAAGCCCTGCCGCTCGAGAGCGGCGAATTTTTCGGGCGAATGGCCCTGGTCGAAACTGCGGTCGGACCCCGCCACCACGGCGCCGCGCCCGCGCAGGATCTGCGCCAGCGGCAGCATCCCCGATCCGCCGATTCCGACGAAAAAGAAGGGGCGGGTCAGCAGCTCGTCGGGGGTGGGAAAATCGCTCATCCTGCGATCCGCTATTGAGTTGTGCCCGCGATGACAAGCGCGCTAGAGCGGTGCACGATGAGACGCATCGCCATCTGCGCCCCCGCCACCCCGATCAAGCGCCGGCTGGCTCAGCGGGTTGCGGCGCTGGCGCAGGACCATCCGCAGATCGAGCTGAGCTTCCACGAACAATGCTTCGCCAGCGAAGGGCATTTCGCCGGCCCGGATGCGGTGCGGCTCGCCGCGCTGCTCGAATGCGCCAACGATCCCGGCTTCGACGCCGTGTGGTTCGCCAAGGGCGGTTACGGCTCGAACCGCATCGCGCGCGAGGCGCTGGCGGGCATGAACGAGCACGCCGCGAACAAGAGTTATCTGGGCTATTCGGATTGCGGCACGTTGCTGGGCGCGCTTTATCGCGCTGGGATCGGGCGGCCGGTGCACGCGCCCATGCCGGTCGATCTCAAACGCGATGGCGGTGAGGCCGCGGTGCGCCGGTCGCTCGGCTGGCTGGCGGGCGATCTCTCGGGCCAGGCGGAAACCATCGGCAAGGAGCCGGTTGCCGCCTTCAACCTGATGACGCTGGCCATGCTGGTCGGGACCGAATTCATGCCCCGGCTCGCGGGCCATGTGGTGATGATCGAGGAGGTCGCCGAGCATCTCTATGCGATCGACCGGATGATGTTCCATGTGACCCAGCACCTTCAGGGGATCGCGGGAATCAGGCTGGGCGAGGTATCCAAGGTTCCCGAGAACGATCGCCCCTTCGGCGCCGATGCCGAGCAGATCGTGCAGGGTTGGTGCCAGCGTTCGAGCATTCCCTATCTCGGCCGCGCGCGGATCGGGCACAGCGCGGACAATTGCATCGTGCCCTTCGGCCTTGTCGAACCGGTGTCCGCCGCATAGGGGCCTTGCCCCCAGAGGAGAAGCGGCATGAAAGCATTCATTTTTCCCGGCCAGGGGAGCCAGAAGATCGGCATGGGCGTCGATCTCGCCGAGGCCAGCGCGCATGCGCGCGAGGTCTTCGAGGAAGTCGACGACGCGCTGGCGCAGAAGCTCTCCGCCATCATGCGCGACGGGCCCGAAGACCAGCTCACGCTGACCGCCAACGCCCAGCCCGCGATCATGGCGAATGCGATCGCGACCCTGCGGGTGCTCGAGCGTGAATTCGGCGTTGCGCTGGCCGAGAAGGCTTCCTGCGTCGCGGGCCATTCGCTGGGCGAATACACCGCGCTGTGCGCGATCAACGCCTTCACCCTGGGCGACACCGCGCGCCTGCTCAAGCTGCGCGGCCAGGCGATGCAGGAGGCGGTGCCCGTCGGCATCGGTGCGATGGCCGCGCTGCTCGGCGCCGATATCGACAAGGCCACCGCGCTCGCCAAGGCCGCAGCCGAGGGCGAGGTCTGCGAGATTGCCAACGACAACGACCCCACGCAGGTGGTGATCTCGGGCCATGCCGAGGCGATCGAGCGCGCGATCGCGCTGGCCAAGGATCATGGCATCAAGCGCGGGATCAAGCTGCCGGTCTCGGCGCCGTTCCACTGCTCGCTGATGCAGCCCGCTGCCGAGCGAATGGCACAGGCGCTCGAGGGCACCCCGCCGCAGGGCTTCGCGCTGCCGCTCTACGCCAATGTCACCGCCGCTCGCGTCACCGACCCGCAGGAGGAGCGCGAGCTGCTGGTCCGCCAGGTCACCGGCCGCGTCCGCTGGCGGGAAAGCGTGCTTGCCATGCGCGAGGGCGGCGTGGAACATTTCGTCGAACTGGGCGGCAAGGTGCTCGGCCCCATGGTCGGGCGGATCGACCCCGAGGCGCAGGTGACCAGCCTGGTCACGATGGCCGACCTCGAAGCTTTTGCAAAGGAGTGCTCGTGATGTTCAGCCTCGAAGGAAAAACCGCCCTCGTTACCGGCGCCAGCGGCGGGATCGGCTCGTCGATCGCCTATGCGCTGGCACGGCAGGGTGCCCGGCTCGCGCTGTCGGGTTCGAACGGCGGCAAGCTGCGCGCCTTTCGCGAACAACTGATCGAGGAGGTGGGCGGCGATCACGTCGAGATCACCTGCAATCTCTCCGACACCCAGCAGGTCGAGGAACTGGTCCCCGCCACCATCGACACGCTCGGCAAGATCGACATCCTCGTCAACAACGCCGGGATCACCCGCGACAATCTGGCGATGCGGATGAAGGACGAAGAGTGGGACGAGGTGATCCGGATCAATCTGGAAGCCGCCTTCCGGCTGATGCGCGCTGCCGCGCGGCCGATGATGAAGGCGCGCCACGGCCGCATCGTCTCGATCACCAGCGTGGTCGGCACCACCGGCAACCCGGGCCAGATGAACTACGCCGCCGCCAAGGCGGGGCTCACGGGTATGTCCAAGAGCCTGGCGCAGGAACTCGCCAGCCGCGGGGTCACCGTCAATTGCGTCGCGCCGGGCTTCATCCGCACCGCGATGACCGGCGAACTGCCCGAGGCGCAGAAGGAGGCGCTCAACGCGCGGATCCCGATGGGCCGGATGGGCGAGGGCGAGGATATCGGCGCAGCGGTGGCCTATCTCGCCAGCGACGAAGCGAGCTACGTCACCGGGCAGACGCTGCATGTGAACGGCGGGATGGCGATGCTGGGCTGAGAATTGCGGCCTGCGATGGCGCGGATGCGTCGCGCAGGCCGGTTTTGTTCGCTTTATCCCCAAGGAATCCTGCGCACCACAGGTTGAACCTTGCCCGGTCTGGCAGCCCCGCTAAGGTCGCGCTGACATATTCCGGCGCTGGTGGGGCGATTCCGGCCTGTCCTGCGCCCTTCAGAGGGACGATAGTCGATACCATGAAGGCCACCATCGAACGCGCGACGCTGCTGCGCTGTCTCTCCCACGTCCAGTCGGTCGTGGAGCGGCGCAACACCATCCCGATCCTCTCCAACGTCCTCATCGAGGCGGGCACCGACAGCTCGCTCAAGGTCATGGCGACCGATCTCGACCTCCAGGTGGTCGAGCACATGGCCGCCGCCAGCGTCGACGAGCCCGGCGCGATCACCGTCTCGGCGCATCTGCTGTTCGATATCGCGCGCAAGCTCCCCGAGGGCAGCCAGGTCAGCCTGGAAACCGCGGAAAACCGCATGGGCGTCAAGGCCGGGCGCAGCCGCTTCAAGCTGCCGACGCTGCCGCGCGACGATTTCCCAATGATCGTCGAGGGCGATCTGCCGACCCGCTTCGCGCTTCCCGCCAAGACGCTGGCCGAGCTGATCGACCGCACCCGTTTCGCGATCTCCACCGAGGAAACGCGCTACTATCTCAACGGCATCTTCCTCCACGTCTCGGACGAGGACCAGCCGGTGCTGAAAGCCGCCGCCACCGACGGTCACCGGCTCGCGCGCTTCACCCTGCCGCGGCCCGATGGCGCCGAGGGCATGCCCGATGTCATCGTGCCGCGCAAAGCGGTCGCCGAGCTGCGCAAGCTGCTCGAGGAAACGATGGACAGCGATGTCCAGATCGATCTCTCCGCCAGCAAGATCCGCTTCACCTTCGGCGGCACCGGCGGGGTGGTGCTGACCAGCAAGCTCATCGACGGCACCTTCCCCGATTACAGCCGGGTGATCCCGACCGGCAACGACAAGCTGCTCCGGGTCGATCCACGCAGCTTCTTCCAGGGCGTCGACCGGGTCGCGACCATCGCCACCGAGAAGACCCGCGCGGTCAAGATGGGGCTCGAGAAGGACAAGGTGACGCTCACCGTCACCAGCCCCGACAACGGCACCGCGGCCGAAGAACTGTCGGCGGAATATTCCTCCGAGCCGTTCGAGATCGGCTTCAACGCGGGTTATCTGAAAGACATCCTCAGCCAGATCGACAGCGATACGGTCGAGCTCCACCTCGCCGATGCCGGCGCGCCGACGCTGATCCGCAAGAGCGAGGACGCGCCCGCGCTCTACGTGCTGATGCCGATGCGGGTGTGATCCCGGATCCGGCGAAGCAGCGCTTCGCCGGATTTTCCGCTCGGATCTGCTATCCGATCTCCACCGAGATCTTCCCGAAATGGCGGTTGGCGATCTGGTGGCGGAAGGCGTCGGCGAGGTCGGGCAGGGCGAAACTGTCGCTGATCACCGGGCGGATGCCATTGGCCTCGATCGCGGCGATCAGGTCGAGCTGCATCGCCCGGCTGCCCACGGTGAGTCCCTGGACCTTGAGGTTCTTCGAGAATAGCAGCGCGGTCTGGACCGGGCCGGCGACCCCTGCGAGCACCCCCAACAGCGCGACATGGCCGCCGACCCTGGTGGCGAGCATCGACTGGTCGAGCGTGCCCGCACCGCCGATCTCGACCACGCAGTCGACCCCGCGCCCGCCAGTCAGCTCCAGCGCCCTGGGGCCCCAGGCCTCCACTTCCTTGTAATTGATCAGATGATCCGCGCCGAGTTCCTGGACCCGCTCGAGCTTTTCGTCGGAGGAGCTGGTGGCGATCACCGTCGCGCCCGCCGCCTTGGCCAGCTGCAGCGCGAAGATCGAGACCCCGCCGGTGCCCTGGACCAGCACGGTGTCGCCGGGCTTGAGCGAATAGTCGACGAACAGGGCGCGCCAGGCGGTGACCCCGGCGCAGGTCAGCGTCGCCGCCTCGGCGTGCGAATAGCCCGCGGGTGTGCGGGTGAAGCAGCTGGTCGGGGCGGTGACGCGTTCGCGGGCATAGCCGTCGATCCCGTCGCCGGGAACGCCGGTGAAGGCGGACCTGAGCGGCGCGCCGTCGAACCATTCGGGGAAGAAGGTGCTGACCACTTTGTCGCCGACCGAGAACTCGGTCACGCCATCGCCAACGGCGGTCACCTCGCCCGCACCGTCGGACATCGGAATCCGGCCCTGCGTCGCCGGGATCATGCCTTTCACCACCGCATAATCGTGGTAATTCAACGAGCTGGCTTTCAAATCTACCGTGATTTCGCCGGGGGCGGGGTCCCTTGCCTCGGCGATATCGACATATTCGAGCGCTTCGAGCGTGGAGGGTGTCGCGCCGGTGCGGATGGCCTTCATTCGGCGGCCTCCGCCAGTTCGACCCGCTGCGGGCCGCGGATCAGCCCGCCGGGCGTGGCCCCGGTCCACGCGCCCTCGCGGAAGGTGACCGCGCCGTGTTTGATCGTCGCCACATAGCCCTCGGCCTTCTGCAGCAGCCGCTTGCCGCCCGCGGGCAGGTCGAAGGCGAGCCAGGGCTTGCCCAGTTTCAGCCGCTCGAAATCGATGATGTTGAGATCGGCGAGATAGCCGGGCGCGATGATGCCGCGATCCTCGAGCCCGTAGAGCCGCGCGGTGTCGGCGCATTGGCGCTTGATCGCGTTCTCCAGCCCGATGGTCCCGCGCGACCGGTCGCGCACCCAGTGCTGGAGCATGAAGGTGGGCGAGGCGGCATCGCAAATGGTCCCGCAATGCGCGCCGCCGTCGGAAAGCGAATTGACCGTGTCGGCATCCTGCTGGAGCGTCTCGAGGAAATCGAGATTGCCGTCGGCATAATTGAGGATCGGCAGGTAGATGAAGCCCTTGCCCTCGTCGCTGCACAGCAGGTCATAGGCGTATTCCTCGCCCGACTTGCCGGCCGCTTGGGCGCGCGCGGCGACGCTCTCTTCGGGCTGGGGCTCGTAGTCGAAATCGGGGTCCATCTGATATTGCATCGCCCAGCCGCCGCAGACCACCATCACCAGCGGGAGAATGTCCTGATTGACCTGCGACAGGTCGTTCTGCTCGGACAGCATCTGCGCCTTGAATTCCGGATCCAGCAGCCTTGCGCGCTGCTCCTCCCAGGGCAGGGCCTCGATCGCCTGGAAACTGGGGCGGAAGCGGAACGGGTGGACCGTGCCCTGCCAGGCCATGACGATGCCGTTGCCGCGCAGCGCGATCTGCGCGACGATATTGGCGCCATTGTCGTTCTCGGCGCGCATCGCGGCGATCTGCTCGTCGAGCGGCATTTCCTTGGCGATCGATTGCAGCGCGGCGAAGGTGACGGGGAGGCCGGTCTCGCGGCTCATGGCACCCATCCAGCCGAATTCGTCCCATTCGCGCTTCATGTCGCTGGCCATCTCGAACACGCCATGCCCGGCGCGGCCCATCGCGCGGCCGATTGCGATCAGCTCCTCGGCGGTGGCGGTGGTACCGGGGACGACCTCGCCATCGATATCGCGGTGGATCACGGTCCGGCTGGTCGAAAACCCGAGCGCTCCGGCGCGCACGCCTTCCTCGACGATCTGCGCCATGCGCGCGATGTCATCCTCGGTGGGGACCGCGCCGGGCCGCTCGCGCTCGCCCAGCACATAGGCGCGCACCGCGCCGTGCGGGACATGGGTGGCGACATCGACCGTGCGCGGCAGTTCTTCGAGCGCGTCGAGATATTCGGGGAAGCTCTCCCATTTCCACGTCACGCCTTCGGCGAGCGCGGTGCCGGGGATGTCCTCGACCCCCTCCATCAGCCCGATCAGCCATTCGTGCTGATCGGGGCGCGCGGGCGCGAAGCCGACGCCGCAATTGCCCATCACCACGGTGGTGACCCCGTGCCAGCTCGAGGGCGCCATTTCCTGGTCCCAGGTCGCCTGGCCGTCGTAATGGGTGTGGATGTCGACAAAACCGGGGGTCACCAGATGACCCGCGGCGTCGATCTCCTCGGCGGCGTCGCCGGTCACCGTGCCGACCTGCGCGATCAGGCCGTCCCTGATGGCGATGTCTCCGGTAAAGCTCTTGTCCCCGGTGCCATCGACGATGGTACCGTTGCGAATGATCAGGTCGAATGCGGGCATATTGTGCTCCTCTCTCCGCGGAGGAAGGTTCCACATTGCAACCGATGAGTCCAGACGCTTGTCGCCCCGCTTGGGTCAGGCCGTGGCCCCGCCCCGCTCGGGCATCCGCACGAACAGCAGCATGGTCAGCCCGATCAGGAACAGGATCGAGATCGAGGCCATGCCGATCCGCTGGTCGGTGAACCACAGCGTGAAATACTGGACCAGCAGCGGCCCCATCCACACGGTGATCGTCCCGGCGATGGCGTAGAGCCCGAAGAACTCGCCGCTGCGGCCCGGAGGCGCCAGCGTGACCAGCATCGAGCGGCTCGAGGAGAGGCTCGCGGTGGCGGCCACCGCGACCACGCTGATGAGCGAAAGATAGACCACGTCGGACAAGGTCTGGAATGCCAGCCCGTCCCACACGGTGTAATTCTCGATCAGCCCGAAGCCGAGGCTATCGCGGGTGATGCTGAGTTGCGCGCTGAGGGCCAGCATCATCGCGGCGATCTCGACCACCAGCGCGCGCTTGACCCCGATCCTGGTGTCGAGCCAGCCGCCCAGCAGCCCGCCGCAAAAGGCGCAGGCCGAGGCGAAGATCGCGTAGCAGAGCATCTCGAGGAAGCCCCAGCCCAGGAACAGCGCGACATAGACCGCGCCGAGCGCGAGCAGCGCCGCCATCGCATCGGCATAGAACATCCGCGCGACGAGAAACTTCATCAGCTCGCGGTATTTGGCCGCCTCGCTCAGGGTCCGCAGCACGCTGCGGGCGCCGTCGAGCAGCGCCCGGCGCCAGCTGGCACCGGGCACGCCGGGATCCTTGGCGTGGCGGAAGAAGTAGATCGAGAACAGGGCGAGCCACACGCCGCAGATCGGGCCGGCGAGGCGCATGTGCTCGAATTCGTCGATATCGACCCCGAACAGCGGCGCGGCGAAGGGCCAGCCGGTCAGCGCGGGGAGGACGAACAGCACCACCAGCCCCACGAAGATCAGCGTTGCGGCGAGATTGCCGAGCCCGAGACCCAGCCCCGAGATCATCGACAGGCGGTCGGGGCGCCCCGAGACGCTCAGCATCGCATTGTGGGTGACCTCGGAATAGGTGAAGGCGACATAGGCGATCACCAGCAGGGCCATGATCGCCGGGATCGGCAGCCCCTGGCCACCGGGCATGGCGAACCACAGCAGGCTCGAACTCACCGCGATCGTGGTCAGCGCGACCGCGAGGACGGGCTTGAGCCGCCCGCCGCGGTCGAGCGCGGCACCGAGGAAGGGCGCGGTGAGCGCCGCGATCATGCCCGCCCATTTGGTGACCGAGGCGATCGTCGCCTGCCCCTGCGCATTGGCGGTGGCTAGCGCGGTCTCGGGATCGAGATCGTCGAGCGCTCCGCTCGCCAGCAGATCGGCGCCGATGATGTCGCGCGCGAAATAGGGCGCGAAGACGTAGATGACGATCAGGATGTAATAGGGGTTGCGCGCCCATTCGAACACCGCCCAGGCGAAGCCGGGCCGGTCGAGCGCGCCGCCTTCGCCATGCGCGGGGCGGGAGCCTGGGGGGACGGTGGGAGGGAATTGACTCGATATCGGCCTGACAAGCGGATCCGGTTGTGCTGACTCCATCGAACTCCCAACAGATTTGCCGGCGTTGAACCGCCGTACGTTGCCTTATGCCGCGCGTCTCAGTTCCGCTTCGGTATCCGGAGCGTCGAGGAACCCGCGCAGGCAAGCTACGCTTTCGTCGGCATGCGTCAACAGGAACAGATGCCCGCCGCCTTCGAAAATCTCCAGCCGCGAGTGGCGGATCGCGGCCTGCAGGATCGTGCCGTTGATCGCCGGAACGATGGTATCTTCGGACCCCATCATGATCAGCACCTCGTGGCCGAGGAGGGGCAGCGCGGGCAGGCTGCTCCAGCCCGCCATCGCGAGCAGCTGATAGGCATAGCCGAGCGGCGAGGGCGGGGTGAGCCTACCCAGATGCTTGACTTGGCTGCCCGGGCGTTTGGCCATCCCCGCGTAGAGCGAGAGAAACAGCGCGTTCATGAAACCGGGATCGGCATAGCGGCGCGGATCGACCATCCGACCCAGCGTGGCGGGATCGCCCGGCACCATCGGCAGCCCGGCGGTGGTCGCGACCAGCACGAGGCGGCGGGTGCGGCGCGGGTGCTGGAGCGCGAATTGCTGCGCGATCGCGCCGCCCCAGCTGATCCCCATGACATCGACTTCCTCCAGCCCGAGCCGGTCGAGGATAAGCGTCGCGGTCCAGCTGATGGT
>JAHJWA010000223.1 GCA_018828205.1 Alphaproteobacteria bacterium | reverse complement strand
GCTGGCGCTCCTTCGCCTCGAGGAACCGGCGGATATCCTCGGGCTGGCTCTGCGCGCGCGCGGCCAGGCCCATCCAGCCGGCGTTGGTCTTGAGCCGGTTGTCGAGCCCCTCGAGGATCGGCTGGCGCGCGCGTTCGACCATATCGGCGGAGGGACCCTCGGCGATCATCGCGCGCACGGTCTCCTCGACCGCCTGCTCCGCGGCGTCGAGCTGCGCGACATCGACCGCGGCGCCGAGGCTGAAGGTCCCGTAACCGCGGTAGATATCCGACGGGCTGGACTCGACCACGGGCGAATAGGTCTGGCCCAGCTCCTCGCGCAGCGTGTCGGTCAGCGCCAGCCGCATCACCCGCGACAGCAGCGTGAGCCGGCTGGTGCGCGCCCAGTCCTCGTCGCCAGCGGTTGGCCAGACCATGCGCAGGATGGCCTGATCGGGCTCGCCGCCATGCGTCAGCGTGACGGTCTCGCGCCGATCGGTGAAGCTGCGCTCGCGGTTCTCGCCGTCATAGGCGCGGAACGCGGGCTCGCGCGGGGACAGCGCGCCGAACGTCCGTGCGACCATGGCGATCGCCTGCTCCTCGTCGAAATCGCCCACCAGCGCGAGTTCGACCGCGCCGCTTTCCAGCCGGTCGTCGATTGTCGCGGCAAGCCGATCGTAGTCGAGCGCGCGATAGGCCTCGAGCGGCTGGCGGGTGAAGCGCGGGTCCCCGTCCGAGAGCAGCGGGCCGAGGCCTTCGCTCAGCGTGGATTCGGGGGTGCGGCCGAGCCGGGCGAAGAAATCCGCCAGCGAGCGCTGCCACGGGCCCAGCCCCTCGCCGCGATAGCCGGGATCGGTGAGATAGGCCGCCATCACTTGGAGCTGAAGTTCGAGATCGCGCGGGGTGGTGGTGGCGGCGCCGGCGAAGGTCTCGTCGCCCGCGCCGAAGCTCGCCCCGACCGAGCGTCCCGCGAGGATCGACTGCAATTCGTCGCGGCTGTGCTTGCCCAGGCCGCCCGAGGTGTAGAGCCCCGCCAGTTCGACCGCGAGCGGATCGGCGCGCGAGGCGAGCATCCGCCCGCCGTCGATGGTGAGCTGGACCGTGACCCGGTCGTCGGCGAGATCGGTGGGCTTGAGGTTGAGCATCACCCCATTGGCGAAGCGGATGGTGCGGATATCGAGCTCTTCGGTCCGGCTGTCGGCCACCACTTCGCCGGGGGCCCCGAAGTCGGTGTAGGCGAATTGGGCGCGGGCGCTGTCCTCCAGCGGCGCGACGGGGCGCGCGAAGGCGGCCTCGACCGCGGCGCGCAATCCCGCTTCGCCGCCCTCGGGCGCGGTCTTGCCCGAGAAACGAATCAGCGGCTGGTCGAGCGCGATGGCATCGGCGCGCATCGCCGCGAGCACCTCGGCGGGGGTCACTTCCGGCGCGATCGCCTCGAACCGCGCCAGCGCATCGGCGGGCGCGGTGGGGACGAATTTTCCTTCCGCCAGCGCCAGCGCCTGGCCGACCAGCGCGGCATTGCTGCGGGTCTCGGCATTGGCGGCGGCGTTCTCGAACCCGGTGCGCAGATTGGCGAGCTGTTCCGCGATCTCGGCCTCGCTGAACCCGTGCTCGAGCGCGCGGCGGTATTCGTCCACCGCGGCTTGGAGCGCCCGGCGCCACTGGCCTTCCTCGCTGGCGACCCCGAGCGTGGTGGTGCGCCCCGCCTCGAACAGATCGGCGGTCGAGAAGCTGACCCCGCGGAACGGCGGATCCTCGCTGCGCTGGAGCCGCTGCAGCCGCCGCGACAGCGCGCCGCCGGCGATCTGCCTGAGCAGCGCGGAGCGGCGTTCCGCGACCGTATCGGGGCGATCGAGATAGGCGCCGTGGCGCGCCAGCGTGATCGTTTCGGTCAGCGCCGGGTCGAGATGGATATCGGTCGCGCCCGCATAGGCGGGGTCGACCGGGCCGCCCTCGGGCTGCGCGGGGGAGGGGGCGGGGCGCCAGTCGGCAAACCGTTCGACGATCTTCGCCTCGACCAGCGCGGGGTCGAAATCTCCCACCACCACGATCACCGTGTCGGCGGGGACATATTCGCGCTCCCAGAAGGCCCGCAGCTTCGCCGCATCGGCGGCCTGCAACGTCTCCGCGGTGCCGATCGGCAGCCGTTCGGCGATCAGCGCGCCGGGATAGGCGAAGGCGAGCGAATCGACGGTGTTCTGGAAGGCGTAATTGTTGCGCACCCGGCGCTCGGCGAGGATCACGCCCTTCTCGCGCTGGACGGCTTCTTCGTCGATGGTGAGCTCGCTGGCGGTCTCGCGCATCAGCATCAGCGCGGTGTCGAGCAGCGCCTCGTCGGCGCGCGGCAGGTCGAGCTTGTACTGGGTGCGGTCGAAACCGGTCGAGGCGTTGGTGTCCGCGCCGAAGGCCAGCCCCAGCCGCTCGAGCAGCTTGATCATCTCGCCCTCGGGGACATTGGTCGAGCCGTTGAAGGCCATGTGCTCGACGTAATGCGCGTAGCCGCGTTCGCCATCCCGTTCATCGAGCGAGCCGGCGGCGATATCCATTCGCACCAGCGCGGTGTTCTCGGGCCGCGAATTGCGGCGGATGATGTAGCGCAGGCCGTTGTCGAGCTGGCCGAAATGCCAGCCGCTCTCGGGCTCGAACTCGCTGTCCTCCAGCTCCCAGCTCGCCGCGTCCCAGCCCACCGGCCCGGCAAAGGCCGGGGCGGCGAGCACGCCGGCGGTGGCGGTGGTGACCAACAGCGAAAGCGCGAGACGCGCCGGGGAGCGAAGCTTCATGGCGAAAGTCTGCCCCAGCAGGGCTGAACTCTCAACAACAAGTCTTTGCTTGAGCGGTTATTTCTTGGGCTTGCTGCCGCGCAGGCGGCCGCGATGGGCGGAGAGATCGAAGACCTCGCCCGCGCCATTGTCCTCGTTCTGGAGCAGGCCCAGCCGGCGCGCGACCTCGCGGTAAGCCTCTTCCTCGCCGCCCAGATCGCGGCGGAAGCGGTCCTTGTCGAGCTTCTCGCCGGTGTTGACGTCCCACAGCCGGCAGCCGTCGGGGCTGATCTCGTCGGCCAGGATGATGCGGCTGAAATCGCCATCCCACAGCCGCCCGAACTCGAGCTTGAAATCGACCAGGCGGATATCGATCGCGGCGAACATCCCGCAGAGGAAATCATTGACCCGGATCGCCATCGAGGAAATGTCCTGCATCTCCTCGCCGCTGGCCCAGTTGAAACAGGCGATGTGCTCCTCGGCGATCAGCGGATCGCCCAGCGCATCGTCCTTGTAGTAATATTCGATCAGCGTGTGCGGCAGCGGCTCGCCCTCTTCCAGCCCCAGCCGCTTGCAGATCGAGCCCGCCGCGATGTTGCG
>JAHJWA010000222.1 GCA_018828205.1 Alphaproteobacteria bacterium | reverse complement strand
TTCATATTCCCGTCCTTCTCGATCGGGCTGGCGAGCTATCTCGCGGTGCTAGAAGGGCTCTGGCTCAAGACCGGCAAACAGATCTATCTCGACCTGTTCAAGTTCTGGCTCAAGATCTTCGCGATCGCCTTCGCGATGGGCGTCGTCTCGGGCATCGTGATGAGCTACCAGTTCGGGACCAATTGGTCGGTCTTTTCCGACCGCGCCGGGCCCGTCATCGGGCCGCTGATGGCCTATGAGGTGCTGACCGCCTTCTTCCTCGAGGCGGGGTTCCTGGGCGTCATGCTGTTCGGGATGAACAAGGTCGGGAGAAAGCTGCATTTCGCCGCCACGCTGATGGTCGCGGTGGGCACCTTCATCTCCGCCTTCTGGATCCTCTCGGTCAACAGCTGGATGCAGACCCCGGTCGGTTTCGAGATGGGCGCCAATGGCCAGTTCCTGCCCGGCGACAGCTGGGCGGCGATCGTCTTCAACCCAAGCTTCCCCTACCGGCTCGCGCACACGCTGCTCGCGACCTATCTCACCACCGCTTTCGTGGTCGGCGGGGTGGGCGCCTGGCACCTGCTGCGCGACAAGACCAATCTCCACGCGCGCAAGATGTTCTCGATGGCGCTGTGGATGGCGGCGATCGTCGCCCCGGTCCAGATTTTTGCGGGCGACCTGCACGGGCTCAACACGATGGAGCACCAGCCGCAGAAGGTCATGGCGATGGAGGGACATTACGACAGCCATCCCGAGGGCGCGCCGCTGATCCTGTTCGGCATTCCCGACAGCGAGGAAAAGCGGGTCAAATATGCGGTCGAGATTCCCAAGCTCTCCTCGCTGATCCTCAAGCACGATCTCGACGCCCCGCTCGCCGGGCTCGACACCATCCCCGACGACGAGGAACCGCCCGTGGAGATCGTGTTCTGGTCGTTCCGGATCATGGTCGGGATCGGTTTCGCGATGCTCGGGCTGGGGGTGTGGAGCCTGTTCGCGCGCTGGCGCGGCAAGCTCTACGACTGGCCGCTGCTGCACCGCGCCGCGCTGGCGATGGCGCCCTCGGGCTTCGTCGCGGTGATTGCCGGCTGGATCACCACGGAGGTCGGCCGCCAGCCCTATGTGATCTACAATCTGATGCGCACCGCCGATGCCGCCAGCCCGCTCGACGCCCCCGCGGTCGGCGCCTCGCTGCTGGCCTTCGTGCTGGTCTATTTCGCGGTCTTCGGCGCGGGCACCTGGTATATCCTGCGGCTGATGAGCCATTCCCCGCACAGCGGCGAAACCGGGGTCAAGCGCGGCGACAGCGGACCGATCCGCACCGCTGGCATCACCCCCGGCCCGGCGCAGAACCCCGGCCATGACGACACGCTGCCGCGCAGCCGCGAGGAGGCCGAGTGATGGCAGTGAATGTCGATCTCACCACCGTTTGGGCCTTCATCATCGCCTTCGCGGTCTTCGCCTATGTGGTGATGGACGGGTTCGATCTCGGCATCGGCATCCTGTTCCCCGCCTTCGATGTCGGCCCCGAGCGCGACCGCGCGATGAACTCGATCGCGCCGGTGTGGGATGGCAACGAGACCTGGCTGGTGCTGGGCGGCGGCGGTCTGTTCGCGGCCTTTCCGCTGGCCTATGCGGTGATCCTGCCCGCCACCTATCCGCTGATCATCGCGATGCTGTTGGGGCTGGTGTTCCGCGGCGTGGCCTTCGAAGCGCGCTGGCGCGATCCCGGCCACCGGCGATATTGGGACGCGGCCTTCACCGGCGGCAGCCTGGTCGCGGCGATGGCGCAGGGGATGACGCTGGGCGCGCTGCTGCAGGGGATCGAAGTGGTCGATCGCGGCTATTCCGGCAGCTGGCTCGACTGGCTGACCCCCTACACGCTGCTGACCGGGGCCGGCACGGTGGCGGGCTATGCGCTGCTGGGCGCGGCCTGGCTGGTGTGGAAGCTCGACGGGCCGAGCCAGGAGCACAGTCGCAGGCTCGCCAAGCGCGCGGCCTGGGCGACCTTCGTGCTGATGGGCGCGGTCTCGCTCTACAATCTGCTGCTCAACCCCGAATACGCCGAACGCTGGCTGACCGCGCCCGAGATCTATTACGCCGCGCCGATCCCGATCCTCACCGGCATCATCGCGCTCGCGCTGCTGCGCGCGCTGAGCGTCGAGCGCCACAGCAAGCCGTTCTGGCTGGCGCTGGCGCTGTTCCTGCTCGGCATGGCGGGGCTGGGGGTGACCATGTGGCCCCATGTCGTGCCGCCCGACATCACCATCTGGGACGCCGCCGCACCCGAGCGCAGCCAGGTCTTCATGCTGATCGGGGTGGCGATCACCATGCCGCTGATCATCGGCTACACCGCCTGGGCCTATTGGGTGTTCCGCGGCAAGGTCGGGCACGAGGGCTACCATTGATGCCGGACCCCGAAGAGCGGCCCCGGGAAAGGCCTCTGTGGCAGAGGCTGGGCTGGATGGCGGCGATCTGGCTGGCGAGCGTCAGCGTGCTGGGCGCGGTCGCCTGGGTGATCCGCTTCTGGCTCAACGGCTGAAAGCTCCCGTCGCTGGGGACTTTGCAACCCGCGAGCCCTGTGCAATCGCCCCGCCATGATCCCCGCACCCTCCTGCAATCCGCCCAGCGCGATCCGCTCATGAGCGCGGCACGGCTCACGATCTTCGCGCGCTGGCCCGAGGCGGGCCTGGCAAAGACCCGGCTGATCCCGGCGCTGGGAGCCGAGGGGGCGGCCGCGCTTTATCGCCGCCTGCTCGAACACACGGTCTGCGAGGCGCGCGCCAGCGGGCTGCCGATCGAGCTGCGCGTCACCGGGGGCGAGCCGGCGCGCTTCCACGACTGGCTCGGCGGCGATCTGGCGGTCGCCGTTCAGGGCGAGGGCGATCTGGGCGCGCGGATGGCGCGGGTGCCGGCGCCCGCCATCCTGATCGGCAGCGATTGTCCCGACTGCGACGCCGCCATGCTGCGCCGCGCCGCTACCGCGCTGGAGCGTTCGCCCGCGGTTGTCGGCCCCGCCAGCGACGGCGGCTATTACCTGCTCGGCATGGCGCGCCCGATGCCCTTCCTGTTCCACGACATGGCATGGAGCACCGATCAGGTGCTGCCCGAGACGCTGCGCCGCTTCGCGCTGCAGCGGATCGCGCCCGCGATGTTGCCCGA
>JAHJWA010000221.1 GCA_018828205.1 Alphaproteobacteria bacterium | reverse complement strand
CTGACCGCGCTCTGCAAATCCCGAATGAAGCGCCAGAGCCATTTGGTGGGCGCGGCGCTGCTGTGAGAGATACGCACCGTCGAAGCTCGCGGCGTCGCGGCTACGCAGCGTATCCATCATCTCGCGTTGCATGGGCATGAGTTGCGGCGCAGGAGGATTGAGCCCAGCGCTGCGGGCGGCTTCCATCACTGCGTTCGTCGTTTCGGTATGATGATCGATCATCCTGCGCGCAAACTGCTGCACCTGGGCGTCCGTCGAACGCTGAAGGGCCAGCCGAGAAGACTCGATCTCGTAGAGATCGCTTGCCCCCGCCATGGCGACATATTCGCTCGGAGAAGACGGCACCTCGAAATCGGCCGCAGCCATCGTTCCTGGGGCTGCAGGCATATTCGTTCCGGCGCCGACACAGGCCGGCAATGCGAACGCGGACAGAAGCAATAGGTAACGCATTCCACTCTCCGATCTCTCAAGGCAATTGAGGGGCAGTATAATTCCGATACCGTCGAAGAATGACCCGGTTCCTAGATATTTAGAAAACTGTCTATATCGGAGTGTAGATGGAAATTAAAGAACAATAACGTATATTATATAAATATGTTATCTATTGATATTCGCTCCGGCCGGAACGGTTGGTGGAATGCGCTATTCTATTGGAGCAAGCCCGCAGCACAGCAACCGATCAGGAGAGAGTCGATGTCCTTCAATCCGCTGACCGAAAGAGGCATTCCGATCGAGCGCCAGTTCCGCAGCTGGTCGGAACTGGCGAGCCAGCCCTACGACACGCGCGACGTCCATCCCTATACGCGCTGCCGCGTGATCGTGATGAACGGGATCGAGGTCGAGGCGATCATCAATTCGCACAATGCCGCGCGGCGGATTGCCGATACCGGCGTCAAGCAGATGCTGGCGCTTGTTCGCAAGGCGGAGCAGCAGCAGCAGAAGGCGGTCAACTGGCTGATCCCGGGGCACGAGAGCACCATCGCCAACACCATCGGCTACGAGCAGGTCGCCGTCGACCTGACCGGCTGGCTCGCCCGGCACGAGCCCGATCCCTATCTCAAGCAGGTCTATGAATTCGGTATATTGGAGGATTACGACCACCTCTATCGCTATGCCAATCTCATGGATCTGATGGGCGAGCGGCGGAAGGCCGAGGAGATCACCGGCGACCTGACCGAAATCCTTCCCGGCCGCCCGACCATCTTCCACCACCGCCATCCGCACGACGAACTGCGCCGCCCGATGACCGTCGAGGCGAGCGATTTCCAGTCGATCCTCAACGCGATCACGATCGTCTCGGCCGAACAGCAGACGATGAATTACTACATGAATGTCGGCAACCGGCCCGAGAATCCCATGGCGCGCTCGCTCTATCTCGAGATCGCCATGGTCGAGGAACAGCATGTGTCGCATTACGAATCGATCCTCGATCCGACGACGCCCGAACTGCTCAACCTCGCTTTGCACGAATACAACGAATGCTGGCTCTACTGGTCGTGCATGGTCACCGAGACCGACCCCCGCATCAAGCAGATCTGGGAGACGCATCTCGCGATGGAACTCGAACACCTGCGTCTCGCCTGCGAGATGATGAAGGAGGTGGACGGCATCGACCCGGCCGCTGTGTTCCCGAAAAACGGCGTCAGCAAACCGATGACCTTCGAGCCCAACAAGGACTATCTCCGCGATGTCCTGGCCCGCACGCTCGACAACACCGCGAGCGATTCCCAGTTCGTCCCGGTCGATCAGCTCGCGGCCGACCATCGCTTCTTCGACTATCAGGCCACGGTCAATGCGGGCGGGGTCCCCAGCGAGATGGTCATCCAGCGCCACCGCGAGGAATTCGGCGAGGAATACCGCTTCGCGACCGATGGCGCCCACCCGATCCCGTCGCTCAAGGAGAGCGGCACCGCGGAGGGGACCGATTACTTCCGGACAATCGAACGCCACATGGAGAACGCATGATGACCCAGCGCAACGAAACGCACGAGGGCCTTCACCGCGCAGCCGATAAGGCATCCGATGCGCTAGGCGGCATGGTCGGTCGCGCATCGGCGAATTCGGCAGGTTCCACTTCAGCCGCAGCCTTCGCCGAAAACGCCGCGATCGGCGATATGTACGAGATCGCGGCCGGCAAGCTCGCTCTGCAGCACGCGCGGTCCGACGCCGTGAAAGCGGCGGCGCTCAAGATGATCCAAGACCACACCACGAGCACGCAGCAACTGCGTTCGGCCATGACGATGAACGAGACCAAGGGCATTCCGGCGCTGCCCGACGCGATCGATGCAAGGCGCAAGACCATGCTCGACCACCTCCAGGCTGCCCCCGCCGACAAATTCGATGCGACCTATCTGGATCAGCAGATCCTCGCGCACAAGGAGACGGTCGATCTGATGACCGGCTTCCGCGACCGCGGCGACAATGCGCAGCTGCGCTCCTTCGCCGCGGGCACCGCGCCCGTGGTGCAACGCCATCTCAAGCACATGGAAAGCCTCAAGGCGCAGCTGGCCTAGGCTCCATCCTCGTCCCCAGCCCATCGGACGGTCGCAGGACCACCAGAAAGCAGAGCAGAATGTCATTTCTCGATCGCATCGCCGCCGCAGTCACCCCGGCCGCCTCCGACCAATCGCGCGCCGAGGCGCGCCGGGATATCGAACTGCTGGCGCTGGAGGAGCCCTGGATCGCGCCGATCGTCGCGCAGCACAAGGACATCGAAGCGAGCTTCGCCGCCGCCCGCTCCGCCCCTTCGCGCGAAGGGGTGGAGCGGCTCGCGACTCTGCTCACCGGCCATGCGAACGCCGAAGAGGCGGTTCTCTATCCCGACATCGCGGACGAGAGCAGCAAGACCCACGCCGGGATGGCCTATGAAGAGCACGCGATGACCAAGATCCAGCTTGCCAAGCTGAAGGATCTGCCCGCGGGCAGCGAGGAATGGCATGAGAAGCTCGATCATATCGAGAGCGCGGTGGCGCAGCACATCTATCAGGAAGAAGGCAGCTGGATGCCGGACCTTGCCAGGGATATGTCCCCCGAACGCAAGGCAAGGCTGCTGCAGCGCTATAACGAGGAGTATGGGCGCTACGACGAGGGCCCGAAAACCCCAAGCGATGTTTGACCCGCTATCAATTTGAAGCCGAAGCCGTGAACCTCGCTCTCTCGATGGTATCATCTTCCATCATATATCGCAGATCCACAACAGGATCTCTGCCAAGGTGCCGCCCGATACGATGAGAATGTCCGTTCGTCCCGCGAGGCTCGGGCAAGCCGTGGCCCGGAGCGCGGGGAAGGGAACGTTCCGTTTGTAAGGACGCTCCAGAAGTGGTGAAAAATGTTCCACAAAGCGCCGTCGTAACGCACCGGAGATTCCCTCGGTTTGTCAAACCAGATCGCCGTTGATCTTGCTCCCGCAGTTCCGGGCGACCGGCGTCCGCACGTAGTGATTGTCGGTGCCGGTTTTGGCGGCTTGGCCTGCGCCCAGGCGCTGGGCGGGCATCCTATCCGGATCACGGTAATCGATCGGCACAATTATCATCTGTTCGTGCCGCTGCTCTATCAGGTAGCTACCGCTGCATTGTCACCCGCCGACGTCGCCGAACCCATCAGGAAGATACTGCGTCGCCACGACAATATCCGGGTGCTCATGGGCGAGGTGAGCGGCGTGGACGTCGCTGGCAAACGCGTGCTCGTCGAGGGCGAAGGCTTCGTGGCCTATGACCGCCTCGTTTTGGCGACCGGCTCCAAGTATAACTATTTCGGTAACGAGCACTGGGCAGCCTATGCTCCGGGCCTGAAAACCGTGTCGGATGCCCGGCAAATCCGCGCCAGCGTGCTGCTGGGCTTCGAGCGGGCCGAATCCAGCAGGGATCCCGAAGAGCAGGCTGCCCTGATGACCTCTGTCATCGTCGGCGGCGGGCCAACCGGCGTGGAAATGGCGGGAGCAATCGCGGAGCTTGCCCGTTGGAGCCTGCGGCGCGACTTTCGCAATATCGATCCCCGCTCGGCGCGTGTTATTCTGGTTGAAGCGGGCGAGAGAATCCTGGCGCCTTTTCCGGAAAGGCTCGCCAGTTATGCGCATGCCAGGCTGGAGCGTATGGGAGTGGAGGTTCGCACCGGGCAAGCTGTTCGCGATATTCGCGCCGAAGGAGCGCAGATCGGCGAGGAGTTCATCAAAGCAGGTACAATGGTCTGGGGAGCCGGCATTGCCGCTTCGCCAGCAGCCAGGTGGCTTGGTATCGACTCAGATCGAATTGGCCGCGTTCCGGTTGGGCACAATCTGGCGGTCGAGGGCGTGGAGGATGTCTTTGCCATCGGCGATACCGCGATTGCGCTTGATGATCAGGGAAAGCCGCTACCCGGCCTCGCACAGGTGGCAAAGCAGCAGGGGGAACATCTTGGCAAATCTCTAGGGGCCAATCTCGAGCGCGGCGTCCCGATGGCTCCCTTTCGCTTTCGCAACCGGGGAAACACCGCGGTCGTGGGACGAAGCGCAGCCATCTTCGATTTCGGGAAGCGGCAACTGAAAGGGTGGTTCGCCTGGATGCTCTGGGCTGTGATCCACGTCTATTTGCTGGTCGCGTTCGAGCAGCGGCTGCTCGTCAGCGTGCAGTGGTTCTGGAGATGGATCACCTATCAGAGCGGCGCGAGACTTATCGCTTACGACTCCCGCGAGGTCCGGGACCCCGAACCGTTAGCCAGGGCGAGCTCGCCCGAAGCGGCGGAGAAGACGAGCGAGGCCGGTTCGAGCTGAGGTCCTGCTCGGCTCGCGTTAGAAGGCCGCAACGCAAAAGCACGATCCGGCGGGCGCGCCGGGCACGCACGGCGCTACTTCCCCATCCCGGCCAAGTCCGACCAAACCGATTGTCATCCTTGCCGATTCACTTCGACTTGATGGTGTCCGCCGCTCTGGGTTTGGCGATACAGACACAAGCCCGCGGAGTTCGCCCAAGGAGAATTGCCCTGGTCGTCGTCAGACGCTCTGATGTAAAGGAATGGCCAGGCCCACTGGCGGCAGCGCAACCAAATAGGCTGGGTCGAAATCTCCGACGCGCATAAGTTGATTCCAGTCATCGATAATCACTTGGCGTTTCTGGGTCCGGATAAGGCCGCTGTGCCGCATGCTTTGGAGGGTTCTGTTAACATGAACCGGAGTTAGGCCCGTCGCATCGGCGATCTGCTCCTGCGACATTGGCAACAAAAAGCAAGGGGCTGGGGGGCTCACGCATTGCTGCAGACGGACCGCAAACTCGCACAGGAGATGAGCGATCCGCGAACGTGCGTCTCGCCTCCCTATATTGGTGACCCACTCGGCAAATATAGAAGCATCCACCAGAGTCTCCCGCCATAGGGCGCGATGCAGATCAGGATGCCGATCTGCCAATCTCTCCAGACAAGCTGCGGGAAGCGTAGCCACTTCGCCCGGGGTCATCATTTGCACCGAGTAGACCGTCATGCCGAGCGCCGCGCTCTGAAGGTCAAGGAAATCCCCCGGGACCTGGACTGAAACGATTTGCCTGCCACCCCCGGCCACAATTTTGTAGCGGTACGAAAATCCACTTACCATGCCGCAGAAAGTCGCTGCCGGATCTCCTTCACGGGCGATGTGACTGCCAGCGGCAACGCGCTCGAAGCTGAAGGGAAGCTGCTCGAACGCTGCACAATCCGCCCGATTCAATGAACTATGGGCTTCGAGCTTGTCCAGAAACGGTTTGAGCTTCTCGGTAGATAGCGAAGACACGTGAACCCTCCTGGGCATAGTTCGGCGATCGACAGCGCGCGGAAACTCGCACCCGTGTGAACGGTGACTTCCCTGCTCT
>JAHJWA010000220.1 GCA_018828205.1 Alphaproteobacteria bacterium | reverse complement strand
GACCAGGTCCGCTTCGAGCTCTCGGCCTATGCGCTCGCGCCCGACATCACGGTGATCGCCCCGTGGCGCGAATGGGATCTGACCAGCCGCACCGCGCTGATCGCCTGGGCCGAGGCGCACCAGATCGCGATCCCGCGCGACAAGCGCGGCGAAAGCCCTTTCTCGACCGACGCCAACCTGCTGCACACCTCCTCGGAGGGCAAGGTGCTCGAGGACCCGTGGGAGCAGACCCCCGACTATGTCTATTCGCGCACCGAGCACCCCGAACAGGCGCCCGATACGCCCGAATACATCACCATCGAGTTCGAGCGCGGCGACGGGGTCGGCCTCAACGGCGAGCCGCTGAGCCCCGCCGCGCTGCTGACCGCGCTCAACGAACTCGGTCGCCGTCACGGGATCGGCCGGCTCGATCTGGTCGAGAACCGCTTCGTCGGCATGAAATCGCGCGGGATGTACGAGACCCCGGGCGGCGAGATCTACGCCCGCGCGCATCGCGGGATCGAGCAGCTCACGCTCGACCGCGGCGCGGCGCATCTCAAAGACGAGCTGATGCCGCGCTATGCCGAGCTGATCTACAACGGCCTCTGGTTCAGCCCCGAGCGCGAGATGCTCCAGGCGGCGGTGGATCTCAGCCAGGAGAAGGTCAGCGGCACCGTCCGGCTCAAGCTCTACAAGGGCATGGCCAGCGTGGTCGGGCGCAAATCGCCCAACTCGCTCTATTCGGAGGCGCATGTCACCTTCGAGGACGACGCCGGCGCCTACGACCAGAAGGACGCCGAGGGCTTCATCAAGCTCAACGCGCTGCGACTCAGGCTGCTGGCGCAACGCGACCGCTGAGCCGTAGGAACCGCCAAACCCGGCAAGATTGTTTCAAATCTGGTGCGGCCATGGCTGCTCCTGCGCCAGGCCGTTGACTTATCCACTCGCGTCCACAGCGAAAACGGGCGCCGGTGGATAAGCCGGGCCCGCGGCGCTTGATGAAACCCCGCCCCGGGCGCAGATTTAATCCATCGGAACGGGGCGGAAACGCCGGGCAACGAAGGGCCGAAAGGTCTGAAATCGCTCGAAATTTCCTAGCCGGAAAGACGTGGCGAAACCTGTCCACGCCTGTTTTGAGACAGTCGGATGCAAGGACTCCTGTCTGCAGCACCCGGCGTTCGATGACGAACAGGCGCAAGGCGTTTCCCCACGGGCCGGATCGACCGGTCGGATGCCCGCGGAGGCGGAGCGGAGGATTTCGGTCCGAAGCGACACCGATGCTCAAGGCGCCGGCCACCAGGAAAGTCCGGTCGCGGAAATGCCTGTCGAGGGTTTTCCCGCCCGGTTTGCGAAGGGGTTCGCCCCCCAGCGGTCGGGCGAGATGACAGGAGGGTGTTTCCGGATGCCGGTGCGAGCGCCGGCGACGGACCCGACCCGCGCGCTTCGGTGCGAGAGCGGGAAACCGCCGGATGCCAAGCGCCCGTTTCGGCGGGACCACGCATCGGTGAGAGTGGGGTCGGCAGCGATGCCGGCCCCATTTTCCTTTGGGCCGCTCGCGCTGCGCGGCTTGTCTGGTGCGCGCCGCATCTCCTGCAAGCTCCCGCCGGCACCCCGCTGTCTCTCGTGGCGGTTCTTCCCCGCCTGTCCGCAAAGGCTCAGCGGCTTTCCCCGCAACCGCCGGCGAAGCGGCCGGCAAAGGCAACCGCGCGGTTCCCGTTGCGGTCCTCGGACCATCACCTTTCGCACCGCCCGCCGCAGCTGTGCCGCAGCGAATCGGTTTGTGTTTCTTGCTCCCGCTGCGGGGGTGTAGGAAATCGGAAATTGCGCCGCGCCTTGCGATCGCGTCCCGCCGCGGCTCGCAAAGCGCGATGAACTGTGGCGACAATCGGGCGGTTGCCCCGCCGCCGGCGGCACGGCCACGCACAATGGGCTAAAGCGTTCCCGCAACAATTGGAGGGAACACTTTTGTCCCGTCGCAGTTTTAAGCTTCTCGCTCTGGTCGCCGCAGTCGCGGTTCCCGCGAGCGCCGCCACTCCGGTCGACCACACCGTCGAGGGCCCCGCTTCCCCGATCCGCTTCGAGTCCAGCCCCGTGGTGCAGGCCGTCCCGCCCGCGCCCGAACCGGCTCCCGCAGCCGAGGGTCAATCGCTCGGCCAGGGCGTCGCCTCCTTCTACGGCGCCAAGTTCCACGGCCGGCGCACCGCCAGCGGCGAGCGCTTCGACATGCATGCGCTGACCGCGGCGCACCGCAGCCTGCCGTTCGGCAGCGAGGTCCGCGTCACCGATCCCCGCTCGGGCCGCTCGGTCACGGTGCGGATCAACGACCGCGGTCCGTTCAGCCGCCACCGCACGATCGATCTCTCGCGCGCCGCCGCGCAGGAGATCGGGCTGGTCAGCCGCGGCCACGGCACGGTCGAGCTCGAACTGCTGAGCTAACCGCCGCTCCCGCCAGCCCGCGTCATTCTCCGGCTTGCCGGGGCCCGCGCTTGCCGCGATAGATCGCGCGGGGGAGGGCTTGGGGGATGGCCGGTTTCGATTTCCTGTTCGAGGGGTTCACGCTGCTGCTCGGGCTGGCGATGGCCGAGGCGCTGGGCGGCTATGCCGCGATGCTCAAGCTGCGCGCGCGGCGCCGCATGCCGGGCGCCTCCGCTGCCGACAATCCCCAACGCATCGGCCTGCTGCTGCCGCTGCTGATCCTGGTCGTGCTCGGCCTGCTCTCGACCTTCTGGCTCGACATCTACCAGGCGCAGAACCAGATCCCCTTCAACCTCGCCTCGGTGCTGGTCACGCTGCTGTTCATCGGCGGCTATTACGTGATCGCCAGCCTGTTGTGGCCCGAGCATCCCGAGGCCTGGGCCGATC
Organism: Alphaproteobacteria bacterium; assembly: GCA_018828205.1. GTDB lineage: Bacteria > Pseudomonadota > Alphaproteobacteria > Sphingomonadales > Sphingomonadaceae > Qipengyuania. Next base: position 640 of record JAHJWA010000220.1, on the reverse strand, counting down.
TCGACGACTATTATCTCGCGCATCGCAAATTCGTGGTCTTCGCGCTGCTGGGGCTGAGCTTCGCGCAGGGCCTGCTGCTGGCGCTGGTCGGGGTGGAGTTCCCCGAGCCGCCGCCCCCGCCCGGGCTCGAGAGGCTGCAGCTTCTGGCCGATTGGGGCGAGCTGGTGAGCTTCGCCGCCTTTCTCGCGCTCGCCTTCGTGCGCGGGCGGCGGGCGAGCCTGCTGCTGCTGCTGGTCTCGGTGGCGGTGCTGGGGCTGGACGCGCTCGCCTCGGCGCTGGGGGTGGGGATGTATGTCGCCGTGGTGGCCGGGTGAGCGCCCGCCCCGGTTGACAGCTGTGACACGGACACAGCGCCGGCAGCGCCGCTCGCAAGGCTTTCAGCCATGTCACTCAAATCGCTGAGCTTTTCCGCCGCCGAAGCGTCGCCTTGCCCCGCAGCCGCCGGGCCGGAAGCGTCACCTTGCCCGGCCGCACCCACCGCCGCACTCGCAACCGCACCCTCCCCGGCGTATTCGCTCTCCTTGCCCCCGGCCCCCGCCTCCTCCTCGTCCGTCAATTCCCCCGCCAGCACGCGGTCGAGCAGCGTGCGGCCCTCGGCCTGCCAGCGCTCCCAGCCCGCCAGCGCCGCGGCGGTCGCGCG
>JAHJWA010000028.1 GCA_018828205.1 Alphaproteobacteria bacterium | reverse complement strand
CTTGCCAGGCATCGCCCAGCTCGTCGGGGGTGACGCAGACCGGGGAGAAGGCGCTCGAGGGCTTGGACTGGAAGAAGCCGAAACCCTTGGCGAGTTCGCCGGGGATCAGCCCGCGCAGGCTCACGTCGTTGACCAGCATCAGCAGCTTGATGTGGCTGGCGACATCGGCCTTGCTGACGCCCATCGGCACATCGTCGGTGATGCAGGCGATCTCGCCCTCCATGTCGCAGCCCCAGGCGGGGTCGCCCAGCGGGATGTCCGCGCGCGGGGGGAGGAAGGCGTCACTGCCGCCCTGATACATCAGCGGGTCGTGGTAGAAGCTCTCGGGCACCTCGGCGTCGCGCGCTTTGCGGACCAGTTCGACGTGGTTGATATAGGCCGAGCCATCGGCCCATTGATAGGCGCGCGGCAGCGGCGAATGCGCCTCGCGCTCGTGGAACCGCTCGCAGGGGACGCTCTGGTGCTCGACATCGGTGGCGAGGTTCTGCAGCTTGGGCGCGCAATTGGCCCAGTCGTCGAGCGCGGCCTGCAGCGTCGGGGCGATGTTGTCCGCCGGGCAATAGCGGGTGAGGTCTTTCGAGACGACGACCAGTTTCCCGTCGCGGGTTCCGTCGTTCATGGTGGCGAGTTTCATCTCAATTCCTCTCGGGTTTGAATTCGGGGTTGTCGGGCTGGGCATCGGGATGCGCCCGCTGGAATTGTGGCAACGCGAGACAGGCGCGTTCTATCCGGTTGATGTGCGGCTTGTCGGTGAAGTCGAAGCCGAAGCGCTGGGCGTTGTAGACCTGCGGCAGCAGGATGACCTCGAAATAGCCGGGCGCCTCGAACAGGAAATCGCCGGTAGCGAGCTGCGCCAGCCGCGCCTCGACCGGCCCCAGCGTGCGCGCCAGCCAGTGGCGGTACCAGGTCTCGACCTCGGCCTGGTCGTGGCCGAGCGGATCCTTCAGATATTTGAGCACCGGCAGGTTGAGCGGGGCGTGGAGCTCGGTGGCGATCGCCATCCCGAGCTCGCGCGCGGTGTAGCGCTGTTCGAGACCGGCGGGGAGCAGCGGGCGCGCAGGGTAGGCCTCGTCGAGCCATTCGATCAGCGCCACCGACTGCACCCGGTCGCGGCCATCGGCCTCGAGCAGCGGCACCGAGCCGAAGGGATTGCGGCTGGTGAAGGCCTCGCCCTTCTGCTCGGACTGGAGCAGGTTCACCGGCACGTTCTCATAGGCGAGGCCCTTGAGCTCGAGCGCGATGCGCAGGCGGTAGCTGGTCGAGCTGCGGTAATAGCCGTGGAGTTTCATCATGGGCATTCTCTCGTTATCGCGAGCGAGTGCAGGGCGCGCGGCGATCCATGGCGCACCCGGTTCCGCAAGCGCAGCGCATGGATTGCTTCGTCGCTGTCGCTCCTCGCAATGACGAAGTCGAAGACCATCAGAACGCCGCGATCCCCGTGACCGCGCGGCCCAGGATCAGCGCGTGGACATCGGCGGTGCCTTCGTAGGTGTTGACCGTCTCGAGGTTCACCATGTGGCGGATGACCTGATATTCCTCGGAAATGCCGTTGCCGCCGTGCATGTCGCGCGCGACGCGGGCGATATCGAGCGCCTTGCCGACATTGTTGCGCTTGACGATCGAGATCATCTCGGGCGCGAACCTGCCCTCGTCCATCAGCCGCCCGACGCGCAAGCTGGCCTGCAGCCCCATCGCGATATCGGTCATCATGTCGGCGTATTTCTTCTGGAACAGCTGCGTCGCCGCCAGCGGGCGGTCGAACTGGTGGCGGTCGAGCCCGTATTGGCGCGCGGCGTGGAAGCAGAATTCCGCCGCGCCCATCGCGCCCCAGCTGATCCCGTAGCGCGCGCGGTTGAGGCAGCCGAACGGGCCCTTGAGCCCCTGGACATCGGGCAGCAAAGCCTCGGCGCCGACATGGACGTCGTCCATCACGATCATGCCCGTGGTGCTGGCGCGCAGCGAGATCTTGCCCTCGATCTTGGGCGCCGAAAGCCCCTTGGTGCCCCTGTCGAGCACGAAGCCGCGGATGGCGCCGCCATGCGCCTCGCTCTTGGCCCAGACCACGAAGACATCGGCGAAGGGGGAGTTGGAGATCCAGGTCTTGGAGCCGTTGAGGATGTAGCCGTCACCGTCCTTTTTCGCGACGGTCTTCATGCCCGAGGGGTCGGAGCCGGCATCGGGTTCGGTCAGCCCGAAACAGCCGATCAGCTCGCCGCTGGCGAGGCCGGGCAAGTATTTCCGGCGCTGGTCTTCCGAACCATAGGCGTGGATCGGATACATCACGAG
>JAHJWA010000219.1 GCA_018828205.1 Alphaproteobacteria bacterium | reverse complement strand
ATCACGACATCTTCAAGGTCGTCCCGCCCGAGGAACGCCAGGGCGCGCTGGTCTACGACACGCGGGGGATCTGGCCAGACGTCGCCTGAGCCGCCGCTTCTCGCTCAGAGGCCGTGATAATCGCGGTACCAGCGCACGAATTGCGGCACGCCCGCCTCGATCGGCGTTGTGGGTTCATAGCCATGATCGTGCCTGATCGCTTCGATATCGGCATAGGTCTTCTCGACGTCGCCCGGCTGCATCGGCAGCAGCACCCGCTCCGCCTTGCGTCCGCAGGCTTCCTCGATCAGCCCGATCACCTTGAGCAGATGCTCCGAGCGGTTGTTGCCGATGTTGTAGAGCGCGTGGGGCTTGGTGCTGCCTCCCGCCTTCGCCGCGCCGTCGTCGGCGGGCGGGGCATCGAGGCAGGCCAGCACGCCCGCGACGATGTCGTCGATAAAGGTGAAGTCGCGGTACATGTCGCCGTGGTTGAAGACCTTGATGGGCCGCCCTTCGAGGATCGCGCTGGTGAACAGCCACATCGCCATATCAGGGCGCCCCCAGGGGCCGTAGACGGTAAAAAAGCGCAGCCCGGTCAGCGGGATACGATAGAGGTGCGCATAGGTCTCGCTCATCAGCTCGTCCGCGCGTTTGGTGGCGGCGTAAAGCGAGACGGGGTGATCCGCGCGATCCTCGACCGCAAACGGCAGCTTGGCATTGCCGCCATAGACCGACGAGGAACTGGCATAGACCATGTGCCCGACCCCGCGATGGCGCGCGAGCTCGAGCAGTTCGAGATGCCCGGCGATGTTGGAATGCGCATAGGCCTGCGGATTCTCGAGCGAGTAGCGCACCCCCGGCTGCGCGCCCAGATGAACGATGCGGTCGAAATCCTCGCCCTCCAGCGCGCTTGCGAGCGCGCCGGGGTCGGCGAAATCGAGTTCGCGGAATGCGAAGGCCGACCCGCCTCCGGCGCGCGCCCGCTCCAGCCGCGCGTGTTTGAGCGCGACCGGATAGTAATCGTTGCAATCGTCAATCCCGAGCACCGGGTCGCCGCGCTTCATCAGCGCCATGGCAACGGCATTGCCGATAAACCCAGCGGCACCGGTGACAAGAACCCGCATCATAATCTCCGCTCTAGATCACTTCGCAAAGGCTTGCCGGACGGGCCTTGCGCCGGACCGAGCTACACCTTGCGTCATGTCATGGCGCGCAGGCAGCCGATTGCGAGTTGTCCCCGCTCGCTCTGCTCGGGGATCTCCTCGGCACGCTGTTCGCGTTCCGCAGCAATCTCGGAGGTGGTTTTGTTTTCCGCCGCACCAAGTTGCTGGACCCGGTTGTTGTACACGGTGCGGACCTGATCGATGGCGTTGACCATCGCGGTATCGAGTTGGCCGCTTTCGGACAATTGCGTGTAAATCGATTCCAGCGCGATGCTGCACAGCAGCGACCGGTCGTAGGCGCTCGTTTCCGCCGACAAGGCCTGCACATTGCCGATCGATAGCGCCAGCGCGGCCTGTTTGTCCGCTTGGCTGAATTCCCGTGCCCGATCCGGCATCTGCCCGGAAGCCGGCGCGGGCTCGGCGGAGCCGCAGGACGCCAGCAGGGTCATGAAGGACAAGGACACGAAGGCGAGCGATCGCCGCGAATTTTTCGTATGGGCCATGGGGCTAGTAGTGCCACAATCGGGTTAGCGCAAAACGGGAAATTGCGCCTTGATCCCCGCCCCCCTTCGCCGCGCGGGCGCCCAGCATGCGCAAACTCGCGTATCGGGGCGCTGCGCCAACGGCTGTGCCCCCCGCGAATGGGTTCACCCGCTGGTTCCGATTCGGGGCGAAAAGGCGAGGAAATGCCCAAACTGGCCTGTCCCATCCTTTTCTTTACGTTCACTCACCCCCCTCTTATAAGGCGCCATCTTCCCGCCCAATCGGATCTGTCATCTTAAAATGCGCAAATTATTCCTCAGCATATTGGCCGGCGTCGGTCTGGCCGGATGCGCTGGGCAGCCGCCTATCCAGTCGACTGCCGATCTCACCGTCATCGAGGGTCGGACGGCGCTCCCCGCGCCCGAACGCGCCGATCTGGCTGCGGGAGATCGGGTTGCCCTGATCGGTCCTCTCGATACGATCACGGTTCGTGTCTTCGGCATTCCCGAGCTCGGCGGAGAGATGCAGGTCGATACCAGCGGCCGGATCGCCATGCCGCTGATCGGTGCGATCGACGCCGGTGGGAAGACCGCCGCCGAGCTTGCGGGCGACATCGAGATGGCGCTTTCCCGCAGCTATGTGCGCGACCCCGATGTCACGATCAACATCAACAGTTCGGTCAGCCAGGTGGTGACCGTCGACGGTCAGGTGGTTGAGCCGGGGCTCTATCCGGTGACGAACCAGATGACCCTGTTGCGAGCAATCGCCTCGGCTCGCGGTTTGACGGAATTCGCCAAGGAGGATGATGTGGTGATCCTTCGAACCGTCAACGGACAGCGTCTCGCCGGCCTCTACAACATCACGGCTCTCCGCCGCGGATTGTACGACGATCCGGAAATTTTCGCCAACGATCTGATTGTCGTCGGTGACAGCCCGCAACGACGGCTGTTCCGCGATTTTATCGGCGTCGCCCCGCTTCTGGCTTCGCCACTCGTGGCAATTTTGCAGTAGACCTATTGAACCTATGAACATTCTCGCAAGCAGCCTCGATGAGCGCTCCGATCGACCTTCGGATGACGTTGGGTATGTCAATTCGGCCCTCACTCTAGAAGAGCCGTCCATCCTCCAGCACTATCTGCGCATCGCGCTGCGCTGGCGGTGGGTGATTATCGGCGCGACCATCGCCATGATGGCGCTCGGCCTCGTCGTGACCTTGCTGATGACGCCGCAATATACGGCGGCGTCGACGATCGAGATCCTGCGCGAATCCGATCAGGTGACCAATTTCGAAGGTGT
>JAHJWA010000218.1 GCA_018828205.1 Alphaproteobacteria bacterium | reverse complement strand
TTGCGCGCGCACCAGATAGCGGTCGCGATTGTTGACGTCGGTGTCGTTGACGACATCGTTGTAGAAGCCGTCGCGGCGCGAATAGACCCCGTCGATGCGCGCGGCGATGGTTTCGCTGATCGGGCCGGTGATGCCGGCCTCGGCGCGGATCGCGTCGTAATTGCCATAGGAAATCGAGCCGTGACCGCCGAAGGTGAATTCGGGCTGCGCGGTGTAGATCGAGATCAGGCCGGCAGACGAGTTGCGTCCGCCCAGCGTACCCTGCGGACCGCGCAGGATCTCGATCCGGTCGAGCGGGCCGAGTTCGCTCAGCGCATTGCCCGAACGCGAGCGATAGACCCCGTCGACGAAGACCGCGACCGAGCTTTCGAGACCGGCGTTGTCGCCCACCGTGCCGATGCCGCGGATACGCGCCGAACCATTGGCTTCATTGCCGGTCGAGGAGACCAGCAGCGAGGGCGCCACCTGGGTCAGTTCGCGGATGTCGTTGGTACCCGAACGCTCGAGCTGTTCGGCGGAAACCGCGTTGATCGCGACCGGAACATCGGCGAGAATCTGCGAGCGTCCCTGCGCGGTGACGATGATGACGTTCTCATCGGTGGGAGCGGGGGTTTCGACCGGCTCAGCGGCGGGCTGAGCCTGCGCCAGGGCGGCGGCAGGCGCGAGCGCCGCGCCCGCTCCAAGGATGGCAAGCACGCGCAACGATGCATAGGGGGTTTTCATGGACATCTCTCTCCTGGTTTCGTCTTTATATTTTTTTATGTTTTTGGTTGTGACACACATACGTAACCACACGCACGGAAGTTGCAAGACTCGCCCGACAAACGACCGTTACGCTTCTTCCAACCGTGCCTGTAATGCATCACTTCCCGCTTCGAGCAGCGCTTCCTCGATGCGCTTGAGCCGCGCCTCGCCGGTGATCTTCGAGCCCGTGACGTCGGTGATGTAGAAGGTATCGACCGCGCGCTCGCCATAGGCGGTGATATGCGCCGAATGGACCACCAGCCCTTCCTCGAACAGCGTCCGCGCCAGCCGGTTGAGCAGCGCGGAGCGGTCGCGGGCGTTGACCTCGATCACGGTGAAGCGGTTCGAGGCCTTGTTGTCGAAGACCACGCGGGGATCGACATCGAAGGCCTTGGAGCGGTGGTGCGGCAGCGGGCGCTGCGCCAGCCGCGGCTCGAGCGCGATCCGGTTGGCGAGCGCATCCTCGATCGAGCGCTCGATCCGCTCGAGCTGCGCGGCCTCGCGGAACGGCCGCCCGTGCGGGTCCTGGATCAGGAAATTGTCGACCGCCCAGCCGCTGCGGGTGGTGTGGATCCGCGCGTCGATGATGTTGGCGCCCGCCAGATGGATCCCGCCGGCGATGCGGTAGAACAGGCCGGGATGGTCGGCGGCGATCACGGTCACCAGCGTCGCGCCGCGCTCTTCGTAATATTCGCAATGGATCGAGAGCTTGTGATCGGCGCTGCGCGCCGCCTCGAAATGCACCAGGTTGAGCGCGACGATGTCGGGCGCCTCGGCGATCCAGTAGGAATCGTCGAAGCGCATGCCGACGCTGTTGGCCAGATCGGCGCGCTCGCCGAGCAGTTCGGCGACCTCCTCGCGCTTGGCGGCAACGCGGACCTCGCGCCCGTGCCGCGCATGCCCCAGCCGCAGCCGCTCCTGCGCGCTGTCGAACAATTCGCCCAGCAGCTGGCCTTTCCAGCTGTTCCACACGCCCGGCCCGACCGCGCGGATATCGACCGCGGTGAGGATCGCGAGATGGCGCAACCGCTCGAGCCCCTGCACCCGGGCGACGAAATCCTCGATCGTCTTGGGATCGGTGAGATCGCGCTTGAAGGCGGTGGCGCTCATCAGCAGATGCTCGCGCACCAGCCAGGCGACCAGATCGGTCTCGGCATCGGTCAGCCCGAAGCGCGGGCACAGTTCCTGCGCGACCTCGGCGCCCAGCACCGAATGGTCGCCGCCGCGGCCCTTGGCGATATCGTGGAGCAGCGCGGCGACATAGGCGACGCGGCGGCTGGCGACCTTGTGGATCAGATGCGAGGCGCGCGGATGGTCCTGCTTGAGCTCGCCCTTCTCGATCCGGCTGAGCAGGCCGATCGCGCGGATGGTGTGCTCGTCCACCGTGTAGTGGTGGTACATGTTGAACTGCATCTGCGCGTTGACGCGGCCGAAATCGGGCACGAAACGCCCCATCACCCCGGCCTCGTTCATCCAGCGCAGCACCGCCTCGGGATCCTTGCGCCCCGCGAGCAGCTCGAGGAACAGCGCGTTGGCGCGCGGGCTTTCGCGCACATCATTGTCGATCAGCCCTGAATCGCGGCTTGCCTGGCGCATGGTCTGGGGATGGATCTCGAGCTGTTCGGCCTCGGCCAGCTCGAACAGCTCGATCAGCCGCACCGGGTCCTTGCGGAACCAGTCGTCCGAGGGCGCGGCGATCCGGCCGCCGTGGACGCGGTAGCCCTTGACCTCCCGCGGACGGGCGCGGAACCCCGCGAAGAAGCCGCTGCGCGCGCTCTTCTGCGCGAGCTGGTCGTCGATATGCGAGAGGAACACGCCGGTCAGGCTGCCGACTCGGTTGGCCTGGAGGAAGTAGAACTGCATGAAGCGCTCGACCGCGCTCTTGCCCGGACGATCAGCGAAATTCATCCGCTCGGCGATCTGACGCTGGAAATCGAAGGTCAGCCGGTCCTCGGCCCGCCCGGTGATCTGGTGGAGGTGGCAGCGCACCGCCAGCAGGAAGCGCTCGGCGCGGCGGAAGCTGCGGTATTCGTCGCTCGTGAACAGCCCGACATCGACCAGTTCGGAGGCGCTGCGGACCTGGTGGAGGTATTTGCCGATCCAGTAAAGCGTCTGGAGATCGCGCAGGCCCCCCTTGCCCTCCTTGATGTTGGGTTCGACGACGTAGCGGCTGTCGCCCATCCGCCGGTGGCGCGCGTCGCGCTCGGCCAGCTTCTCGCGGACGAACTGGCGCCCGGTGCCATGCGCGACCTCGGCCCAGAACCGCCGCGCCGCCTCCTCGTAAAGCGCCTCGTCGCCCCAGATGTAGCGCGCCTCGAGCAGCGCGGTGCGGATGGTGAGATCCTCGCGCGCCAGCCGCGTCGCCTCGTCGACCGAACGGCTCGAATGCCCGACCTTGAGCCCCAGATCCCACATCAGATAGAGCATCGCCTCGATCACCTGCTCGCACCAGGCGGCGCTGCGCCGCGGGGTGAGGAAGGCGATATCGACATCGGAATGCGGCGCCATCTCGGCGCGGCCGTAGCCGCCCACCGCCATGATCGCGATCCGTTCGGCGGAGCTGCGGTTGGCGGCGGGGTAGAGATGGGTGGTGACGTGATCGAACAGCACGCGGACGAGCTGGTCGATCAGGAAGGCGTGGCCATTGGCGCAGGCGTGACCCGCCGAGGGTTGCGCTTCAAGTCTGCGCGCGAGCTCGGCGCGGCCTCCGTCGAGCGCCGTGCGCAGCGTCTCGACGATCTTCGGTCGCGCTCCGCGCCCCCCGTCTTCCGCCAGCGCCGCGATCCGGGCGGCGAGCTTGCGCCGGTCGATGATCGCGCGCTGGTCGGGAAGCCGGGTCGATTTCACGCGTCGACGAAATCCTTGGCATAGGTCGCGCGGACCGCGCGCTTGTCGACCTTCTGCGTGCCCAGCCGCGGCAGCGTCTCCTCGGCCACCCAGATCTGCTGCGGCTGCTTGAACGGGGCGATGCGGGTCTTGAGGAAGTCGCGCAGCTCATCGGCGGTCAGCGACTTGCCCGGCTTGGGCAGGACCACCGCCGCGGGGATCTCGCCATAGCGCTCGTCGGGCAGGCCGAAGACCGAGCATTCGGCGACATCGGGATGCGCGTAGATCGCGTCCTCGACCTCGATGCAGGTGATGTTCTCGCCGCCGCGGATGATGATGTCCTTCTTGCGGTCGACGATGTAGAGATAATCGTCCTCGTCGAGCTTGCCGAGATCGCCGGTGCGGAAATACATGTCCTTGGTGAAGGCCGCCTCGGTCGCCTCGTCATTGTTCCAATAGCCGAGGAAATTGCACACCGAACGGATGCAGACCTCGCCGATATCGCCCTGCGCCACGGCGTTGCCATCGTCGTCGAGGATCGCGAGATCGACCAGCGGGCGGCTGGCCTTGCCGGTGCTGCTGGGCTTGGCGATGTAGTTCTCGTTGAAATTGCCGCAGCCCACGCCGTTGGTCTCGGTGAGCCCGTAGCCCAGCAGCGGGAAGCCGGCCGGAAAGGCTTCCTTGATCTTGGTGACGTGCTCGACCGGGCGCGGTGCGCCGCCCGCGGCGAGGCTGGTGCAGCTCGACATGTCGAACTGGTCGCGCTCGGGATGGCTGGCCATCTCGTAGGTCATCAGCGGGACCCCGGCGAAATAGCTGACCTTCTCCTTCTCGATCAGCCGCATCGCCTCGCGCGCGTCCCATTTGGGCATCAGCACGATCTTGCGTCCGAGCGCGAAGCTCTGGAGGAACAGCGGCACTTCGCCGGTGACGTGGAACAGCGGCACCGCGAGCAGCGCGCAGGCCTGGCTGGTGGGCGCATTGCCGGTCGAGCCGAGATAGGTGAAGGCCATCAGCGATTGCAGCGCATAGCTCATCGCCCCGTGGACGACGGCGCGGTGATCCGAATAGGCGCCCTTGGAGCGCCCGGTCGAGCCCGAGGTGAACAGCACGGTCGCCAGATCGTCGGGGCCGATCTCGGGCAGGGTGACCGCCTCGGGATCGCCCCAGATATTGGCCAGCCCCTTGGCGACCGGCTGGTCGTGCCGGATGCGGACGAGTTCGGCCTCGAGCGCGACGCCCTCGAGCCGCTTGAAGCGCGCGCCATCGGCGAGCAGCAGCTTGCTTTCCACCAGCGCGACCTGCTCGGCCAGTTCCTCGCCGGTCGAGAAGCCGTTGAGCAGCGTGGCGCAGCCGCCCGCCATCAGCACGCCGAGATAGGTGATGATCCAGTTGGCCGAATTGCGCGCGCCCAGCGCGACGCGGTCGCCCTTCTGGACGCCGTGGTGCTGGATCAGCCCGGCGGCGACATGGCGCGCCGCGGCGTAGGTCTCGCCGAAGGTCAGGCGGTGATCGCCATCGACCAGGAAATCGGCATCCTTATGCTCGTTGCAGTAATGCGCGATGTAATGGACCATGCTCGGCGGCGCGTTCTTGAGCGACGGCATCTCGACCCCGTTGCGGGTGAAGGGCACGGTCTCGGCGGGGGCGCCGGGTGCGGTCAGCGTGTTCATGATGGTGTCGAGTGTCGTGTCGAGCGCGGTCGGCATGGGTAGTCAGATCCTCTCCAGTGAAGGGCGAATGCATCATTGCATCCCGCCCCGGGGCAAAGCGCCCCAGCATGCACAGGCTTTCCCGAAACCGCCTGCTATGCCACAAGCCGCGCCGCACGGGGTTCCATGCGCGGACTCGGGCGCGTCTCTAAGGGGATATCCATTTGTTGTCACTACTCGCCGCGACCGGCACCGACCCGATCCAGTGGGCCGAGCTCGGGCTGAGGCCCTATCTCTTCTCGATCGGCTCGTTCCAGCTGCGCTTCTATTCGCTCGCCTATCTGGGCGGAATCCTGCTGGGATACTGGCATCTGTCGCGCATGGTGCGCGCGCCGGGCAGTCCGATGGCGCAGCGCCATGTCGACGATCTGTTCTTCTACTGCACGCTGGGGATCATCCTGGGCGGCAGGCTGGGTTATGCCGCCTTCTACCGCCCCGAACTGTTCGGCAGCCTCGAGCTGTTCCAGCTGTGGAGCGGCGGGATGAGCTTCCACGGCGGGGTGCTCGGGGTGCTGGCGGCAATCGCCTTCGTGTCGTGGCGCGGCCAGCTCAGCTGGCTCAGGGTGTGCGACTATATCGCGGTCAACGTGCCCTTCGGGATGTTTTTCGGGCGATTGGCGAATTTCGTCAACGGCGAGCTCTACGGGCGTCCGACCGACGTGCCCTGGGCGATGGTCTTTCCCAGCGACCCGCTCGGGCTCGCGCGGCATCCCAGCCAGCTCTATCAGGCCGCGCTCGAGGGGCTGCTGCTGATCGCGATCCTGGTGCCGCTGTTCTGGCTCACCCGTGCGCGGCTGCGCCCCGGGGTGCTGGTGGGCGTGTTCACCGTGGGCGTGTCGCTGGCGCGCTTCGTCAACGAGTTCTTCCGCGAGCCCGATGCGCATCTCGCCTATGTGGTGGTCGAATCGGGCCTGTCGCGCGGGCAGTGGCTGTCGCTGCCGATGATCGCGGTGGGGCTGGGGGTGATCGCCTACAGCCTGACCCGCAAGCCCGACGACCGGCCCGCCGTCCAGCGCCCCGTCGTCTGAGCGGGGGCCTGTGACCGGCGGCGCCCCGACCGAGCTGGCGGAAAGCTTCGCGCGGCTGATCCGCAGCGACGGGCCGATGCCGGTCGCGCGGTTCATGGGTGAGAGCAATGCGCGCTACTATGCCGCGCGCGATCCGCTGGGGGCGACGGGCGATTTCGTCACCGCGCCCGATATCAGCCAGATGTTCGGCGAAATGGTCGGGCTGTGGCTGGCGGATCTGTGGGTCCGCGCCGGGCGCCCGGCGGATGCGATCTACGCCGAGCTGGGGCCGGGGCGCGGCACGCTGGCGCGCGACGCGCTGCGGGTGATGCGCGGGCAGGGGCTCGAACCCGCGGTGCATCTGGTCGAGGGCTCGCCCGCGCTTCGCAAGATCCAGGCCGCGGCGCTGCCGGGCGCGCGGTTCCACGACGATATCGCGAGCCTCCCCGAGGACCGCCCGCTGCTGCTGGTGGCCAATGAATTCCTCGACGCGCTGCCGGTGCGCCAGCTGGTGCGCACCGAGGCGGGCTGGCGCGAACGCATGGTGGCGCTGGCGGGGGAGAATGCGGAAGAAGGCTTCGTCTTCACCGCGGGGACGCAGCCGATGGATGCCGCCGTCCCCGACGCCTGGCGCGATGCGGCGCCGGGCACGCTGGCCGAGACCTGCCCCGGCGCGGCCGCGGCGCTGGCGGAACTCGCGCACCGGCTGACGACGCATGGCGGTGCGGCGCTGTTCATCGATTACGGCCATCTCACCCCCCGCACCGGTTCGACGCTGCAGGCGGTGCGGGCGCATTCCAAAGTGGATCCGCTGGCGCTGCCGGGCGAGGCGGACATCACCGCGCATGTCGATTTCGCGGTGCTCGCCGACATCGCGAAAGCGCGCGGCGCGGCCTGGATCGGGGGGACCACGCAGGGCGCCTGGCTCGCCGCGCTGGGGATCGACGCGCGCGCGCAGGCGCTGACGGCGCAGGCACCCCACCGCGCGGAGGAGATCGCAGCGGCCCACCGCCGACTGGTTCACGCCGCGGAAATGGGCGAGCTGTTCAAGGTGTTCGCGCTGTCGGGCGGCGGCTGGCCGCCCGGCGCCGGATTCGCCCCGCAGCCATGAGACGAAGCGACACCCAAGCGATGCAACCCCAAAGGAATTGCCGATGAAATTCGCTGCTCTTGCCCTCGCCGTGACCGCCACGCTGACCGCAGCCCCGGCGCTCGCCGCTGCGCCGATCACCGGGAATTGGGTCACCCAAGAGAAGGACGCGGTGATTACGGTCGCTCCGTGCGGGCGCAGCCATTGCGGCAAGATCGAGCGCTTCCTCAAGCCCCCGCCCGAGGGCGCGGGCCAGCGCGACGTCAACAACCCCGACCCCGCCAAGCGCAGCCGCCGGATTCTCGGAATGCCGGTGCTGATCTCCTTCACCGAGGATGGCGATGTCTGGCGCGGGCGGATCTACGATCCCAAGAGCGGCAAGGATTACCGCTCGGTGGTGCGCCGGCTCGCGAACGGAAAGCTCGAGGTGAAGGGCTGTCTGGGCCCGTTCTGCCAGACGCAGGTCTGGACCCGGGCCAACTAGAGCCCGATCCGCTGGGCGAGCGCGCGCGCGGCTTGCGCGGGCGAACGCTTGTCGTCCTCGCGGTCGACGGCGAAATTGGCCTCGCGCATCGCCTCGACGTCGATCGCGCCCAGCAGCGGCTGCAGCGTCTCCACCAGCTTTTCATCGCGTCGTGCTTCGGGCCCCAGCAGGATCAGCGCGTCGTAGCTCGGCAGCGCCCCGCGCGGATCCTCGAGCACCACCAGCCGGTCCGCCGCGATCCGCCCGTCGGAGGTATAGGCGCTGATGACGTCGGCGCCGCCCGAGCGCAGCGCATTGTACATGAAGGTGGCCGAGAAATTGCGCTGGCGGGCGAAGCGCAGGCCATAGGCCTCGCGCACCGCGGCCCATTCGGGACGCTCGAAGAATTCGGGGTCGCCGCCGACGGTGAGGCGAGGGGCGACGCGCGCCAGATCGGCGAGACTGCGCACCCCCAGTTCCTGCGCCCGGTCCTCGCGCATCGCGAAGGCATAGGCGTTCTCGAACCCCAGCCGCCCGAGCACGCGCGCCTCGCCGGTGTCGCGTTTCCATTCGACGATGGCCTGATACATCGCCTCGCGGCCGGGGTTGCCCTCGCGGCCCATCTGGTTGGTCCACAGCGTGCCGGTGTAGTCGATCGCGATATCGATCGCTCCGCTGGTGACCGCGCTGTGGACCACCGCCGAGCCCAGCCCGTCGCGATATTCGACCGCATAGCCCGCCCGCTCGAGCTGCTGGCCGATCAGCCGGGCGAGGATATATTGCTCGGAGAACTGCTTGGCGCCGATCACCACCGTGTCGCGGGCGTCGCCGCGCAGCGCTGGCGCGAACTGCGCCGCCAGCGCCGCGGCGATCCCCAGCAGCACCGCCACCATCCCGCCCAGCCACAGCGCGCGGCGGCGCTGCGCGAAGCCGCGCTCGATCAGCCCGAGCAGCAGGTCGGCGCTGAGCGCCAGTCCCGCCGAAGCGAGGCAGCCGGCGAGCACCAGCGCCCAGTTCTGGGTCTGCAGGCCGGCGAAGATCGGATCGCCCAGGCTCTGCTGACCGATGGTGGTCGAGAGCGTCGCCGCGCCGATGGTCCAGACCGCGGCGGTGCGGATCCCCGCCATCACGAAGGGCGCGGCAAGCGGCGCCTCGACCAGCCGCAGCTTCTGCCAGCGGCTCATCCCGACGCCGTCCGCCGCCTCGATCACCCCGGGGTCGAGATTGGCCTGCGCGGTCACCGCATTGCGCAGGATCGGCAGCAGCGCATAGAGCGCCAGCGCCAGCAGCGCGGGGAGAAATCCCAGCGTCGGCAGGCCCTCGCCGAACACCGCGCGCAGGCTCAGCAGGATCGGGAAGAACAGCGCCAGCAGCGCCAGCGCGGGAATGGTCTGGACCAGGCTGGCGAAACCCAGCGCCACCCGCGCGACGCTTTCGGAACGGCCTGCCCAGACCGCTAGCGGCAGCGCCATGGCGATCCCCAGCCCGATCGCGGCGGCGGAGAGCAGGACATGCGCGGCGAGCTCGTCGCCCAGGCCCAGCAGCAGCGGCCAGAAATCGCTCATGCCGCGCCCTCGCGGGTCATCTGCGCCAGCCGCCCGGCCTGGTCGCGCGGCACCGCGACCAGTTCCTGCGCCACCGCGCCGCCGCGCCCGGCGAGCAGCGCATGCGGCGCCTCGTCGGCGACGATCTTTCCGCCATCCATCACCAGCACCCGGCTGGCGAGCAGCAGCGCCTCGGCCATGTCGTGCGTCACCATCACCGTGGTCAGCGCGAGCCGTTCGTGCAGTTCGCGCACCGTGTTGCCCAGCGCGGCGCGGGTCACCGGGTCGAGCGCGCCGAAGGGTTCGTCCATCAGCAGCAGATGCGGCTCGCCCGCCAGCGCGCGCGCCACGCCGACGCGCTGGCGCTGCCCGCCCGACAGCGCTTCGGGCAGGCGCGCGGCCATGCCGGGTTCGAGTTCGACCCGTTCGAGCAATTGCGCGATCCGTTCCCGGCCCAGCCGCTCGCCGGCCAGCCGCGGACCGATGGCGATGTTCTCGCCCACGGTCAGATGCGGAAACAGCCCGATCCCCTGGAACACATAGCCGAGCTTTCGGCGCAATGCGGCGAGCGGGAGCGAGGCGGTGTCCTCGCCCTCGTACAGCACCCGCCCGGCATCGGGGACCACCAGCCGGTTGACCGTCTTGAGCAGCGTCGACTTGCCCGAGCCCGAGGCGCCCACCAGCGCGACGAATTCGCCCGGCGCGATGCTCAGCGACACCCCGTCGACCGCGCGGATCGCGCCGTAGCGCCGCCCCACACGGTCGAATTCGAGCGCCGGGGCCGGGGTCACGAGGGTTCGGCCCCCGTGTCGGCCCCCGCGTCGGCCCCCGCTTCGCCGTCCTCGCCGTCGAGTTCGTCTTCGACCGGCGCTTCGGGGCGGCGGTATTCGACGCTCTCGAGCTGGACCCGGCGCCCGCTGCCGCTGGTGACGATCATATGCCCCCCCTCGTCCATCCGCTCGGGCCGCCAGCACTGGGCCAGCGAATCCTCGGCATCGGGGGTGAAGCAGATCCGGTCTTCGGCGTCGTATTCCCACGCGCCCTGCTGCCACGGGTCGCCGTTGCGGATGTCGCGATAGCGTCCCGCGGGATCGAGGAAGGTGGTGTAGAGCGCGCCGCTCTCGTCGCGCGTGCGCCAGGCGGTGCGCGAAAATTCATTGGGCAGCGGCGGCGGTGCGGGGGTGGGGACGGCTTCGGCGCCGCTACCCTTGGCCACGCTCTGTTGCGGCGTTTCGAGCGCCGCGCCCTGGTCCGATCCGTCGCTGCAGGCGCCCAGAAGGGCGCAACCGGTTAGGATGACGATGACGGATCTCATGGGCTTCTCCTTGGGCAGGGCCTGCATAGGAAACCCGCCAGGGAAACGCGACCCCCGCCGAGGGTCGCGGCCTGGGTCAGTCGTTTGCTTCGACCGAAGCGCGCGACAGCGTCAGCGTGACATGCAGCGCATCGTCCTCGAAGCGGCGTTCGAACTTGCCGCCGAGCTGGCCCTCGACCGCCATCCGCAGCAGCCGCGAACCGAAGCCCTCGCCCGCGGTGTCGCGATCGCCCGGGCTCAGCCCCTTTTCGAACCAGTCGGCGACGATGGTCTCGCCGCAGCCGGAAACATGGATCGAGACGGTCCCCGCGGCGCGGCCCAGCGCGCCGTATTTGGCCGAATTGGTCGCCAGCTCGTGAAAGATCAGCGCCAGCGGGGTCGCCGCCTTCTCGCCGATCGTGCAATCGTCGCCCAGCACCGAGACCTTGCCGCCCTGCGCGTCGCGATAGGGCTCGAGCAGATCCTCGAGCAGCCCGTGCAGGCTGGAACCCTTGCGGCCCTCGAAGGGACGGACGTAATCATGCGCGCGGCCCAGCGCGCGGATGGTCGACTGCAGTTCGTCGGCGAATTCCTTGGCTTCGGGCCAGGCGCGCGAGCGCACCGCGACCAGCCCGGAAACCACCGCGAAGATGTTCTTGATCCGGTGCGACAGCTCGCGCGCGAGCAGGTCGCGCGAATCGGACAGGCGGTGGAGATCGTCGATATCGACCGCGGCGCCGAACCAGGCTTCGGGCGGCTCGTCGCCGATCGTCACCGGCCAGGCGCGCAGGATCATCCAGCGATAGATCCCGTCGTGGCGCATGACCTGCGCGCGGGCTTCCCAGCGCGACGCGGTCTCGCGCGAAATCCGCCGCGCCTCGCGCACTTCCTCGAGATTGTCGGGATGGACCAGCCTGGCGAAATCGATCGCGGCGACGTCGGTGGTGCCGCAGAATTCGAGAAACGGCTGGTTGGCGTAGTCGATATCGCCCGCGGCATCGGCCGCCCAGGCATAGACCGGGAGATGTTCGGCGAGCTGGCGCACGCGCTGTTCGCTGCGGCTGAGATGGGCATCGGCGGCGCGCGCCTGGCGCTCGAAGGTCAGCCGCCGCATCACCGCATCGGCGAGCACGCTGAGCCCTTCCTTCTGGAACTCGGTCAGCCCGTCGGGACGCGGTTCGAAATCGATCACGCACAGCGCGCCCAGCGGGGTGCCCTCGCTCGAGATCAGCGGCGCACCGGCATAGAAGCGGATACCCTTGTCGCCGGTGACCAGCGGGTTGTCGGCGAAGCGGGGATCCTGCGTGGCGTCGGGGACCACCAGCGGCGCGCGCTCGATCATCGCATGCGCGCAGAAGCTGGTCGGGCGCGGGGTTTCGCGGACATCGACCCCGGTGCGCGCGAGGAAGCGCTGGCGCTGCTCCTCGACGACGGTGACCAACGACACGGGGACTTCGCACAATTGCGCGGCGAATTCGACGATCCGCGTCAGCTCGGGATCGTCCTCGACCGCGTCCACGCCATGCGCGGCGATCACCCGCGCACGGTCGTGCTCTTCCGATCGCGCGGGATCGGCGGGTGTGCGACTGGGCCAGAGGGGAAATCGTGCCAGCTTCATGGGCCGCAGCGCCATAGCGCAAGCCCCCGATAAGGCAAGGATTTCGAATCGCCTCCCGAGGCACCGCGGCTTGCCGTTTGCCCGTCGCCCGCAACCCCGCTATCGCGCCCCCGACAGGCGACAGGGCGGCGCGAAGCCGCCCGAAAAGACCCGCAACAGGAGCAGATATGCGCGCGACCCCCGATTTCGACTTCCAGCTCGGCGAGAGCGGCGAGATGATCCGCGAGACCGTCGCGCGCTTCGCCGACGAACAGATCGCCCCGCTGGCGCAGAAGGTCGATCGCGAGGACTGGTTCCCGCGCGAGCTGTGGCAGCCGATGGGCGAGCTGGGGCTGCACGGGATCACCGTGGCCGAAGAGGATGGCGGGCTCGGGCTTGGCTATCTCGAGCATGTGATCGCGGTCGAGGAGGTCAGCCGCGCCAGCGCCTCGGTCGGGCTGAGCTACGGCGCGCATTCGAACCTGTGCATCAACCAGATCGCGCGCTGGGGCAATGACGAGCAGAAGGCCAAATATTTGCCCAAGCTGGTCTCGGGCGAACATGTCGGCAGCCTGGCGATGAGCGAGGCGGGTGCGGGCTCGGATGTCGTCTCGATGAAGCTCAAGGCCGAGCAGGTCCAGGGGGGCTATGTCCTCAACGGCACCAAGTTCTGGATCACCAACGCGCCCTATGCCGACACGCTGGTGGTCTATGCCAAGACCGATACCGAGGCGGGATCGCGCGGGATCACCGCCTTCCTGATCGAGAAGGACATGCAAGGCTTCTCGATCGGCCAGAAGATCGAGAAGGTCGGCATGCGCGGCTCGCCCACCGCCGAGCTGGTGTTCGACGATTGCGAGGTGCCCGAGGAGAACGTGATGGGCGCGGTCGGCGGCGGGGTCGGCGTGCTGATGAGCGGGCTCGACTACGAGCGCGTGGTGCTCGCCGGGCTGCAGCTCGGGATCATGCAGGCCTGCCTCGACACCGTCATCCCCTATCTGCGCGAGCGCCAGCAATTCGGCAAACCGATCGGCAGCTTCCAGCTGATGCAGGCCAAGGTCGCGGACATGTATGTCGCGCTGCAGTCGGCGCGCGCCTACACCTATGCGGTGGCGAAAAGCTGCGACAGCGGCCACACCACCCGCTTCGACGCCGCGGGCTGCATCCTGCTCGCCAGCGAGAACGCCTTCCGCGTCGCGGGCGAGAGCGTCCAGGCGCTCGGCGGCGCGGGCTACACGCTCGACTGGCCGGTGGAACGCTACATGCGCGACGCCAAGCTGCTCGACATCGGCGCGGGCACCAACGAGATCCGCCGGATGCTGATCGGCCGCGAGCTGATCGGCGCGGCGGGGTGAGGCCGTGAGCGGGGACGAGGACTACGTCTACGACGAGGCGAGCGGCGAATGGCTGCCCGCTTCGCAGATCGCGCAAAGCCCGGGCGCCGACCCCGCGGTCGAGGTGCGCGATGCGGTGGGCAATCGGCTGTCCGACGGCGATCAGGTGACGCTGATCAAGGACCTTCAGGTCAAGGGCGCGGGCCAGACGCTCAAGCAGGGAACCGTGATCAAATCGATCCGCCTGACGGGCGACGATCAGGAAATCGACTGCAAATATCCGGGCATCAAGGGCCTCGTCCTGCGCGCCGAATTCGTGAAGAAGCGCTAGCGGGCCCCATCCAACTTTGCAGCGCGATGGATTGCCGTTAGACGGCTCGCCATGACCGCACCTCAGCTCACTTCGACCCTCGACCGCGACGCACCCGATGCCAGGGCGCGGTTCGATCACAACCAGGCGCTCGCCCGGCAATTGCGCGACAAGGTCGCGCAGGCGGCGCTCGGCGGGTCGGAGGGAAGCCGCGAGCGCCACGTTTCGCGCGGCAAACTTCTTCCGAGAGAACGCGTCGAGCGGCTGCTCGATCCGGGCTCGCCCTTCCTCGAGATCGGCCAGCTCGCCGCCCACGGCCTCTACGAGGGCGACGACATCCCCGGTGCGGGGATGATTGCGGGCATCGGGCGGGTCTCGGGGCGACAGTGCATGATCGTGTGCAACGATGCCACGGTGAAGGGCGGCACCTATTACCCGATGACGGTCAAGAAGCACCTTCGCGCGCAGGAGATTGCGCAGGAGAACCGGCTGCCCTGCATCTATCTGGTCGACAGCGGCGGCGCCAATCTGCCGCACCAGGCCGAGGTCTTCCCCGACCGCGACCATTTCGGACGGATCTTCTTCAACCAGGCCAATATGAGCGCGCTGGGCATCCCGCAGATCGCCTGCGTGATGGGCAGCTGCACCGCGGGCGGCGCCTATGTGCCTGCGATGTCCGACGAGAGCGTGATCGTCCGCAATCAGGGGACGATCTTCCTTGCCGGACCGCCGCTGGTGAAGGCCGCGACGGGCGAGGAGATCTCGGCCGAGGATCTGGGCGGCGGCGATCTCCATGCGCGGAAATCGGGGGTGGTCGATCACCTCGCCGAGAACGACGAGCACGCGCTGACGATCGTGCGCGATATCGTCAGTCACTGCGCCCCCGCGCAGGCGGGGGCCTCAGGCGGGCTGCACGAGATCCCCGCCTCCGCGGGGATTCACCCGGGAATTCTCGAGCCCGTCGAACCGCTCTTCGATGCCGAGGATCTCTACGCGCTCGTCCCCGAGGATGTCCGCGCACCCTATGACGTCCACGAGGTGATCGCGCGGCTGGTCGACGGCAGCGAGTTCCACGAGTTCAAATCGCATTACGGCAGCACGCTGGTGTGCGGCTTCGCGCATATCTGGGGGATGCCGGTCGCGATCCTCGCCAACAACGGCGTGCTGTTCAGCGAAAGCGCGGTCAAGGGCGCGCATTTCATCGAGCTCGCCTGCCAGCGGCGCATCCCGCTGCTGTTCCTGCAGAACATCAGCGGCTTCATGGTCGGGGGCAAATACGAGGCCGAGGGGATCGCCAAGCACGGCGCCAAGCTCGTGACTGCGGTCGCCACCGCGAGCGTCCCCAAGCTCACCGTGGTGATCGGGGGCAGCTTCGGCGCGGGCAATTACGGCATGTGCGGCCGCGCCTATGGCCCGCGCTTCCTCTTCACCTGGCCCAATGCGCGGATCAGCGTGATGGGCGGCGAACAGGCCGCGTCGGTCTTGTCCACC
>JAHJWA010000217.1 GCA_018828205.1 Alphaproteobacteria bacterium | reverse complement strand
GGCCTGGACCTTGGTCAGCTTGGTCAGCTTGACCCCGAGCTTGTCGAGATGCAGCGCGGCGACCTTCTCGTCGAGATGCTTGGGCAGGACGTAGACGTCGTTCTCGTATTTGTCCTCGTTCTCCCACAGCTCGATCTGCGCCAGCACCTGATTGGTGAAGGAGCAGCTCATCACGAAGCTGGGGTGTCCGGTGGCGCAGGCGAGGTTCACCAGCCGGCCCTTGGCGAGAATGATGATCTCCTTGCCGTCGGGGAACTTGACCAGATCGGTGCCCGGCTTGAGCTCGGTCCATTCGTAATTGTCGAGCGCCGAGAT
This sequence comes from Alphaproteobacteria bacterium, assembly GCA_018828205.1. Taxonomy (GTDB): domain Bacteria; phylum Pseudomonadota; class Alphaproteobacteria; order Sphingomonadales; family Sphingomonadaceae; genus Qipengyuania. Next base: position 5,810 of record JAHJWA010000217.1, on the reverse strand, counting down.
CTGGATCTCGCTGTCGAAATGGCCGATGTTGCAAACGATCGCCATCGGCTTCATCGCCTTCATGTGCTCGGCGGTGATGACGTCCTCATTGCCGGTGGTGGTGCAGAAGATGTCGGCGCGGGTCACCGCGTCCTCCATCGTCGTCACTTCGAAACCTTCCATCGCCGCCTGCAGCGCGCAGATCGGATCGATTTCGGTCACCAGCACGCGCGCGCCGCCGTTGCGCAGGCTCTGCGCCGAGCCCTTGCCGACATCGCCATAGCCCGCGACGCAGGCGACCTTGCCCGAAAGCATCACATCGGTGGCGCGACGGATCGCATCGACCAGGCTCTCGCGGCAGCCGTAGAGATTGTCGAATTTCGACTTAGTCACGCTGTCGTTGACGTTGATCGCCGGGAACGGGAGCTTGTCCTGCTTGGCTAGGTGATAGAGGCGGTGGACCCCGGTGGTGGTCTCCTCCGAGACGCCCTTGATCGCCTTGACGCTCTTGGTCAGATAGCCCGGCTTGCGCTTGAGGAAGTCCTTGAGCGCGCGCTGCATCTCGATCTCTTCGGCGTTCTGCGGCTCGGGCATGGTCTCGCCCGCCTCGATCCGCGCGCCCCACAGCGCGAACATGGTCGCATCGCCGCCATCGTCGAGGATGAGATTGGTGGTAAGGTCCTGGTCGTCCTCGGTCGACCAGTCGAAGATCCGGCCGACATAGTCCCAGTAATCGGCCAGGCTCTCGCCCTTGATCGCGAACACCGGGATGTTCTGCGCGGCGATCGCGGCGGCGGCGTGGTCCTGCGTCGAATAGATGTTGCAGGTCGCCCAGCGCACTTCGGCGCCCAGCGCCACCAGCGTCTCGATCAGCACCGCGGTCTGGATCGTCATATGCAGCGAGCCGGTGATCCGCGCGCCCTTGAGCGGCTGCGCGGCGCCATATTCCTCGCGCGTGGCCATCAGCCCGGGCATTTCGGTTTCGGCGATGGCGATCTCGGCGCGGCCGTAATCGGCGAGCGCAATGTCCTTAATGACGTAATCGGTGAAGTCGGTCACGGGCGGTCCTTCGGATTGTTCGTAGGGGTAAAGCATGGCGCAGCGCCCGGGGGAAATGCGGGAGCGCGGATTGGCTGCAGCCTCTAACCCCTCCCCCGGCGCAGGGCAACCGGCGGGACAGCGCCGTGCGGGCGGCAGGTCGCGCAGGAAAACCGGTTGCACGCAAGCGGCGCTGGTCTAAGCCGCGTCCGGACGGATATTCCAACCAACAGGAGACGCGATCATGACGATTTCAGTGGGCGACAAGCTGCCCGATGTGAAGCTGGTCAAGGCCACGCAGAACGGCCCCGAGCAGATCGAGGCCAGCGACTTCTTCGCCGGTCGCAAGGTGGCGCTGTTCTCGGTGCCCGGCGCTTTCACCCCGACCTGCTCGGCCAAGCATCTCCCGGGCTATGTCGAGAAGGCCGCGGATCTTCGCGCCAAGGGCGTCGACGAGATCGCCTGCACCGCGGTCAATGATGCTTTCGTGATGAGCGCCTGGAAGGATGCCGCCGGATCGGACGACATCACCATGCTCGCCGACGGCAATGGCGATTTCGCGCAGGCGGTGGGCCTGACCATGGACGGCTCGGGCTTCGGCATGGGCCAGCGCGGCCAGCGTTATTCGATGATCGTCGACGATGGCGTAGTGACCGAGCTCAATGTCGAGCAGCCGGGCGATTTCTCGGTCTCGAGCGCCGAGCACATGCTCAAGCAGCTCTAGAAAAGCCCGCTACCAACGAAAAAGGGGCGCCGCACTGGCGCCCCTTTTGATTCCTGCAGGGTAGGATCAGGCAGTCGCGTGCTTGATCGCGCTGACCCGGTCGTGTCCTTCGCGCACCGACTGATAGGCGCGCTCGACAACCGCACGGCAATCGGGCGACAGGTTTTCGTCCTTGAGCGCGGTCTCGTATTTGTCCTTGATGTGATCCTCGCCGCGCTCGACCTCGTTGATCACCGCCTTGTCGTCGCTACCGGTAACCGCATCCTTGAGGTTCATGAACCCGCGGTGCAGCGCGCCGGAGGTGGTGCTGTGATCCTCGGGCTCGCCGCCATGCGAGCGGACATGCGCCTGGAGGTCGGATGCGACGCGGCTGCGTTCGTCGGCCATCGACAAGAACAGCTGGCTGTGGGTGCCATTGGTGTCCTCGCAGGCGTCACGATAGCCCTTCATGCTATCGAGCGTGGTCGCGATGAGGCTGTTGATGACCTTGATGTCGTTTTCGTGGGTGTGAGCCATGGTTCGTTCCTTTGGTTGCAAGGGAGGTCGTTGCCCGATCAACCGCGCGCTCGGGACGTCGTTCCTGCCTTGCGCCAGCCGGTTCCCGACGCAGGACGACCGGCTCAGTAACCCATCAGGCTGAGCACTTCCTTGCGGCTGCGCTCGTCTTCGAGGAAGGTGCCCATCATCCGGCTGGTGATCATGCTCACTCCGGGCGTCCGCACCCCGCGCGCGGTCATGCAGCTGTGCGAGGCCTCGATCACCACTGCCACGCCCTGCGGCTCGAGATTCTCCCAGATGCAGTCGGCGACCTCTGCGGTCAGCCGTTCCTGAACCTGCAGCCGCCGCGCGAAACCGTGAAGAACGCGCGCCAGCTTGGAGATACCCACCACCCGGTCGTTGGGCAGATAGGCGATCGCCGCCTTGCCGATTATGGGCGCCATGTGGTGTTCGCAATGGCTCTGGAACGGGATATCCCTGAGCAGCACGATCTCGTTGTAGCCGCCGACTTCCTCGAACACCCGCTCGAGATGATAGGCGGGATCTTCCTCGTAGCCCTGGCAATATTCCTTCCACGCCCGCGCGACGCGCGAGGGCGTGTCGAGCAGACCTTCCCGCTGCGGGTCGTCGCCGGTCCAGCGGATCAGCGTCCGGATCGCATCCTGGATTTCCTCGGGGACGGGCAGCTTGCCGCGCGGATCGTCTTCGTCGGGTCCGACCAGGCTGCTCATGACTTCTTCTTCCTCCGGAGCCGGGCGCGGATGCGTCCAAGCCGGCTGCCCTTACGAAAAAGTCCGCCCTGGGCAAAGGGCTCGAACATCGCGTCGGGCGCTTCAGGATCGAGCATCTGGGACTCGGCGATCGTTTCCTGCACCGCGTCGAGTTCGGGCGGGACATAGCGCCTGAGCTTGCGCTCGCCGCCGTCGCTCGCTTCGATCAGCGCCGCCATCGATCCGTGCCGCTCGAGCAGTTCGGGCATCTCGTCTTCTTCCAGTCCGCAATGCTCGGCCAGCAGCGACCGCCTGATCCGTCCGATTTCGCCGGCGGCGTGGCTGTTTCCTTCGCGCGCCGAATCGATGAAGACATCGCATTCGCTGTCGAGACCGAGCGAGCGGTTGTTGAGATTGGCCGACCCGATCCGCAGGATCTCGTCGTCCACGATCATGATCTTGGCGTGGACATAGATGGGTGTCTCGCCGGTAAAGGGGCACCAGATCGAAAAGCGATCGCCATTGGGCGCTTCCTCGATGCAGCGCACCAGTTCGGCGCGCGCATGGTCCATCGCCTGCTGCTCGAGCCAGCCGTCGGCATGGTCGGGGTGGACGATGACGATCTCGGGCGGATCGGGCTCAGCCAGCCGCTCCATGATGGCTTCGGCCACCACACGGGAGGCGAAATACTGGCTTTCGGCGTAGATGTGCCGCTTCGCCCGCTTGATATGCGCGACGAAAAGCTCGGCGATCTCTTTGACCTCTTCCCAGTCGCGATAGGCCGAACAGGTGCGCGCGACGCCGATCTCGACATTCTCGAACCCGGCGCGCAGCCCATCGGGCCAGAGCGACTCCTCGCGCGGATTAAGCGGCAGCAGGGGCACACCGCCCGCCTTGATCCAACGATCGCGGCCCAGATCGCTCAAGGCTTCGGCGACATCGCCTTCCATCATCATCGACGCGTCGTGCCAAGGGCCGTATTCCGCTCCTCGCGGCGTGGTCCGGCGTTCGTCCACCTCCTTGTGCTCGCGCGTGTCCCAGCGGCGCACCGTCATGTCGATCCCGCCGCAAACCGCCAGCCGGCTGTCGAGCACCGCGATCTTCTGGTGATGGCTGCAGCCCACGGGATGCGCGCTGTCGAACTTGAAATCGATCCGCCGGTGCGGTGCCCAGCGGATCAGATCCGCCCACATCGAACCGCGCATCGCGAATTTGAACACCCCGAAGCTCCATTTCAGGATGCGGATTTCCATCATCGGGCGGTTGCGGCTCAACCAGGCGATAAAGCTGCCCAGCCGCGAGGGATATTCGTCCCTGTAGGAGCGCTGCCACCAGCGCCGGCCATCGGCGAGATGGATTCGCGTGTCGAAATCCCACCCGACCAGAAAGATGCGGTGGCGCGCCTTGAGCATCGCCGCCTGCATCGCCGCGAAATAATCCGCCGCATCGATCACCACCGTCGCGCGTTCCGCTTTCGCATAACGCCAGACACCCGGCTCGACGCCTTCGTCGAGCCGGGTGACACGCTTCGGGTCTACCGGTTCTTCGCTCACGCTGTCCCTCCGACGCCCAAAGCTATTCCTTGGCGTCTTCCTTCTTCTCCGGGGTCAGCTCGGCCTCCGCCTTTTCCTCCGTCTTGCGGCGCTCGAACACGCTGCGCATGTGCTCGCGATCCTTGTGGTCGAGATGCTTCGCGAAATCGGGGAAGTGCTCTTCCTCCTCTTCGTCGATGTGGTGGCGGTAATCGTGGTCCAGATCCTTGAGCTTCATCAGCCACGCGCTGCTCGACATGTCGGTGGCGGCGAGGTCGTTGAGCGCCTCCTCGATCTCGTGATGCTCGGCAACCGAATGGCGGGTCTCGTCGGTGGTCGGCGGCTTGCGCATCATCGTGGAATAGAGCGCCTGCTCCTCGGCCGAGGCGTGACCCTTGAGCTCCTTGGTGAGTGCCTCGAACAGCGACTTGCGCTCCTCGCTGTCGCCCTGGGTCTCCAGCAGCCGATCGAGCAGATCGCGATGCTTATCGTGATCCTGCTTGAGCCGCGCGAAAATCTCGTCGTTCTGGGCCATCGTTCTTATCCTCGGATTGACTGTGATTGCGGCTGTCAAACAGGCCAGCCGTGCCCTTGTTCCACCGGTTGCACACCTTGACGGCGATGGCCATATCCCCATCCGATGACCGAAACCTTAGCTCCCAGCAAGGAAGAGATGCAGCGGCTCGCCGAGCAGGTGCTGCGCACGCTCCCCGAACAGTTCCGCAGCGAGCTCGATCGCGCGGTCACGCGGGTGGTCGATTTCGCCACGCCCGAACAGCTCGCCTCGGTCGATCTCGACGACAAATGGCATCTGAGCGGGCTTTACGAGGGTCGACCGATCTCGGAAGCATCGATCTGGGAGAGCGGCGAGCTGCCCCCGCGGATCTGGCTGTTCCGCCAGCCGCTGCTCGCCGAGATGCAGGAAACCGGCGTCGGGCTGGAAGAGCTCGTCCGCCATGTCGTCATCCACGAGGCCGGACACCATTTCGGCTTTTCCGACGAGGACATGCACCGGCTCGAGGACGAAGCCTAGGCCACCCGCACGTCGCCTCGCCACGTCGCCTCACCACGTCGCGGCGAGATCCCAGAACGATAAAAACCCACCCCTCGGCATGAGGGATGGGTTTTTAATGGTGCGCCCGGAAGGATTCGAACCTCCGGCCACCTGATTCGTAGTCAGGTACTCTATCCAGCTGAGCTACGGGCGCACTCGAGGTGGGCCACATAGGCAGGTGCTTTGTACTTGGCAATCCCAATCGGGGTTCGGGAGAGGATTTATTCCCCGCCCCCCTGGATACAGCGCATCAGCCGCGCCGATCCGCGCGATCG
>JAHJWA010000216.1 GCA_018828205.1 Alphaproteobacteria bacterium | reverse complement strand
TCAATGTCCACTGGCGCATGCAGGAGGGCGGCTGGTCGTTCCGCGCGGGCGAATGCGTCACCCCCGAGCCGCTGATGGGGGCGAGCCATCTGCACCAGATCTACACCGCGGCGAAACCCGATTATTCGGGGCATGTCACCGTCCCGGTGCTGTGGGACACGCAGACCGGGACCATCGTCAACAACGAGAGCGCGGATATCCTGCGCCTGCTCGGCAGCGCTTTCGACCGCTGCGGGGCGAACGATCTCGATCTCTACCCGCAGGCCCACCGCGAGGAGATCGATGCGGTCAACGCGGAGATCTACGACCCGGTCAACAACGGGGTCTACAAGGCCGGCTTCGCGACCACGCAGGATGCCTATGAGGCGGCGGTGATGCCGCTGTTCGCCAAGCTCGACGAGCTGGAGCGGCGGCTGGAGGGGCAGGACTGGCTGGTCGGCGGGCAGCTGACCGAGGCGGATATAAGGCTGTGGACCACGCTGATCCGTTTCGACCCGGTCTATCACGGCCATTTCAAATGCAACCTGCGCCGGATCGCGGACTATCCCAATCTCGCAGCGTTCACGCGGCGGCTCTACGACCTCGACGGGATCGCCGAGACGGTGAATTTCCACCACATCCGCCACCATTATTACGAGAGCCACGACCATATCAATCCCACCGGCGTGGTGCCCGCGGGACCCGATCCGCTGGTGCCGGGGGGTGCGGCATGAGCGCGCGCAGCCTGCTGTCGATCCACAAGGCGCGGCGCGAGGATATCGGCGATCTGGTCACCCGCCGGCCCGTGCCGGGGCCCGGGCTGGAGCAGGTCGACCCCTTCCTGTTCCTCAACCACCACGGGCCGCAGACCTATCCGCCGGGCAACAACGGCCTGCCCTTCGGCCCGCATCCGCATCGCGGCTTCGAGACGGTGACCTTCATCCTCCAGGGCAATCTGGCGCACCGCGACACCGGCGGCGGCGAGAGCGTGGTCGAGGCCGGCGGCGTGCAGTGGATGACCGCGGGACGCGGGCTGATCCACGCCGAGCTCTCGCCCGAGAGCTTCAAGCGCGGCGGCGGGCCGCTCGAGATCCTGCAGCTGTGGGTCAATCTGCCCGCGCGGCTCAAGATGACCGAACCCCGCTACCTCCCGGTCGCGGCGGAAGAGATCGCGGCGGTGGAGCTGGCCCCCGGGGTCACCCTGCGCGCGGTTTCGGGCCGCGAGGGCGCACCGGTATCCTCGCTCACCGGGGTGATGCTGGCGACGGTGGAACTGGCCGCGGGCAGCAGCGCCACCCTCCCCGCGCCCGCAGGCCGCAGCGTGTTCTTCTATATGGTAAACGGCACGGCGCGAATCGGTCCGGACGAAGTGCCCGAGCACCATCTGGCGCAGACCGGCGATGGCGAAGGGCTGGCCGTTTCAAGCGAGAACGGCGGCCTGATCCTCTATGGTCACGCCGAGCCGATCGGCGAGCCGGTGGTCGCGCACGGCCCCTTCGTCATGACCACACGCGAGGAGATTCTCGAAGCAATTCAGGACTATCAGCGCGGTGTGTTCGGCGATCCGGCGGCGCTTGCCTAGCCGCGGAGCAGCGACGCGGGCCCCAAACAAGAAAGCCCCGGCGGTGCCGGGGCTTTCATAAATCGATGTTGTCGCGCTTAGCGAGGCGAGACGAGGTCGCCGAACCATTTCCAGATGGACATAGAAATCTCCTGTCTGCACGGCATGTGCTAACAGAGATGGTTAACAGATCGTAAACCATATGCAAGACCCTATGCGGCGGCGGCTCCCCTGGGCATCTGCGCGAGCAGCTCGTCCATCGCGATCGCGCGCGAGAAATGATAGCCTTGCGCCTCCTCGCAGCCCATCGCGCGCAGGATCTCGACGACGCCAGGGGTCTCCACCCCTTCGGCCACCGCGGTGCGGCCCAGCGAGTGGATCATCTGGATTGCCGACCCCACGAGCGCGCGATCGTCCTCCGAGGTCTCGATCCCGGCGACGAAGCTGCGGTCGATCTTGACCTCGTCCGCGGGGATCATCCGCAGATATTCGAGCGACGCATGACCCATGCCGAAATCGTCGACCGAGAGCTTGAGCCCCATCCGCTTGAGGTCGGCCATCGTCCGGATCACCGCGTCGTCGTTCTCGATCGGCGCGGTTTCGGTGATCTCGAGGATGACGTTCGCGGCGGGGAAACGGTGCGCGGCGAGGATCTGCTCGAGTTGCGGAACGAACATCCGGTCGCGCAGATCGAGAGCCGAGATGTTGATCGAGATCCGGAAGCGGGGATAGCGATCGAGCGCCTTGCGCGCCTGGACCAGTGCGCGATTGAGAACGTAAAAGGTGATCATCCCGACCCGGCCGTGTTCTTCGGCGATGGCCACGACCTTGTCGGGCGCGACATCGCCCCGGGTGGGGTGCGTCCAGCGCAGCAGCGCTTCCGCACCGACGATCAGGCCCGTCGCCAGTGCTACCTTGGGCTGGAAGGCGACCCCGACCTCGTCGTTGCGCAGGGCGGTTTCCAGCTCCGAAAGGATCTGCCCCCGCCAGGCGATATCGTCGGCGACCCGCAGCTCGCTGACGAGACACACGCGCCCGGCGCGGGCTGCGTCCTCGGCGCATTGCATGGCGTTCTCGGTCCGCTGTCGCAGACTCGCGCCGTAATTGGAATCGATCCCGATCGACGAGGCGATATCGGGTGCCTGCGAGCCGACGGTGATGCTGGTGCGGAACAGCGCATGCAGCCCCTGCGCGTGATCCGCCAGATCGGCGGGCAGCGTCTTGCTGCGGGTCCAGACAAAGGTGTCCTTGTGGAAGGCGAACTCGGCAGAGCAATCGGTGGCGCGCAGCATGGTGTGCGCCTTGATGAGCAATTGGTCGATTTCCTGCGGTGACAGGATCGCCGAGATGATGGCGAAATTGCGGATCTTCAGCGCCAGCACATCCATGCCTTCGGCCAATCGGGAACCCTGCAGGGACTCGATCCTGCGCAGCCCGGTGGCCCCCCGATAGGTCGTGTTCGCGAGGCGATACAGGCGGAAGGCGGCGATCGCCAGACACACCGCAGCGGGTACTACATCCACGCTGACGTTGACGAAGTCGAGCACCAGCGGGATCACCGCCAGACCAGCCGCGGAAAGCAGGACAAGCCGATTCGAGGGAATAGCCTGCCTGCTCATGCAGAAAACCACCCCGGAGATAGCGAGAAAGGCCGGAATCCAGCCCAGGTCGATGGGATTGCCGCGTTTGAGAGTCTCGGCTCCGATGACGTGAAAATACGCGAGTGGAACCCTGCCCCCCAATGGCAAAGAGCGTAAATCCCGGGCCCCCCGGCTGGCCGGCGCGATCACCACATCCTTCCCGCGCACGGCTTCGTCGGCGATTCTGCCGGTCAGGGCATCGATGTAACTGACAACTGGGATCGTGGTGTCGTCGGTCGCAAAATCGACACGGTAGAAACTGCCGTCACCCTCCATCCCCGCCAGGGCCGCAGAGAAAGAGGGACGATCCTCACCGAGAATGAAGGAACTCGTTGCCAATCGGAACGAGAGATCGAAAGGCGCGGTTTCGCCATACATCGATACGATCTGTGCCGAGGAGCGGAAGCGCTCGTGCGGAACGATCGACGAGCTCGATCCATCGGCTTGCTCGAATTGGGGCGTGGCTCCGAGGAAGACCCTCGATCCATGCCGATCGAGCGCTCGGGCGAACGCTGCGTCGTGGCGAGGTTCGGTGAGATCCGCATAGGCACGGGCGAAAAAGACCCGTTCCGCCCCTTGCGCGAACAATCGATCGAGCAGCTTCGCATCGGCGCTCCGGCTTGGTTCGTCCGCGCCCAGGGCGTTGAGAGTGCGATCCTCGATGGCGACGACCACCACCTGCTGATCCGCCGGGTGCGAGCGCACGCCCGCACGGATGGCTCGGAACGAATCCTCCACCGGCAGGGTCAGATCGATAAATCCCGCCACCAGAGCAATGAGAATCGCCCACGCGGCGATCCGCCGGCGGGCGGTCCGGGGTTCGGCTACATCCTGCTTGCGGCGAGAACGCTCCCGCCGCCATCGACGCCAGGGCGCGGCAACGCGGAAATGGCCGCGATCCTCATCTGGTTCGTCAATTTCACGCATCGAGTTTGGGCCGCGCCGCCTCCGCCGAAAATTCACCTAGGTCGAGGAGTTTCTAGGGGAGGAAAGGGTAATATTTCGTAACCGGTCGGCTCGTCAGGATGGTGCCGGTCCGGTCCCGCGGGGCGACCGCCGCGTTCGCGATCCGGCCGGGCGGCGCGCGATTCTGAAATCCTGCGCGAAAACAACACTTAACCGATGGAATGCACGGGTCACCGAACCTGCCTGGCGAGGCGGAACAAATCGCCCGCGCAGCCTTTTTAGCAGCTCACGCAGAAAAGGATCATCCTATGAAAACTCGCAATTTGCTCTTCGCAGCCGCCGCCGGCTCGCTTGCTTCGGCGCCGGTGGCGCTTCAGGCGGCCGAAGCCGCTCCGCTCGCCCGCGCCTCGATGCCTTCGAGCGAAGCATCGGAATTGGGCGGCGGTATCGGTGCCGGCATCGCGGTCATCGCGCTTGCAGCCGCCGGCATGCTGGCTCTCATCCTCACCGACGACGACGATGACGACGAAGCCGTCAGCCCGTAAGCGCTGAAAAATCAGTCATGGAAAGGCGGTCCCCGGGGCCGCCTTTTTTGTGCGCTCGGGCGACCGAGACCGGGAACGACACGAGCACCGGTCCGCGCGGACTGCGCTTGAGATTGGACACGGAGTGGGTCCTTCGTTACCCGGCGTGTTGCAATCCCATGACAGAGAACCCCGACCCCAAGGCACCCGTTGCCCCCATCCACCGCATTCAGGAAAACCTGATTGCGCGGCTCGAGCGGCGCGCGCTCAACCATCTGTGCTCGGTCATGCCGTCCTGGGTCACCCCGGACCTGTTGACCTTTACCGGAATGTTCGGCGCGCTGTTCGTGTTCGGCGGCTATCTCGGCAGCAATTGGGACACAGGCTGGCTGTGGGTCTCGATCCTGGGCTATTTCATCCACTGGTTCGGCGACTCGCTCGATGGCAGCCTCGCCCGCTTCCGCAAGATCGAGCGACCGCGCTACGGCTATTTCCTCGATCACAGCTGCGACGGTTTCGCCACCATGCTGGTGGTGATCGGGATCGGGGTGACGCCCTACGTCCAGCTCGAGGTCGCGCTGATCGCGCTGGCGGGCTATCTGCTGATGTCGATCCACGCCTTTCTCTCGGTGCGGGTGCTGGGCGAATTGCGCCTGTCCTATTTCAACGCCGGGCCGACCGAATTGCGGCTGATCCTGATCGGGCTGACGCTGGCGATGCTGATCGCCGGGCTGGAAAGCCCGGTGGTCTGGGAATTGAACGGCTTCGATCTCTTCGTCGGCGGCGTGGGCCTGCTGCTGATCGCGCTGTTCGTGCTCCAGACCGTGACCACCGCGCGGCGGCTGGCCAAGCAGGAGCCGGCAAGGGACTGGCGCGGCTGACGCCGAGCCCAGGTTGCGGTAAAGGCGCTAGGCGGCTTCGTGCCGCAGCCGCTGTCCGGAGAACCAGTGCTCGAAGGCATCCGCTTCCATCGGGCGGGCGAAATGATAGCCCTGGCCTTCGTCGCAACCCATCGCGGTGAGCATATCCGCCGCGGCGGCGGTCTCGATACCCTCGGCGACGACGCGGTAGCCCAGCTCGTGCGACAGCGCGATCATCGAGCGGACCAGCCGCTGCTCGCGTTCGCCCAGCACCATGTCGCGGACGAAGGACTGGTCGATCTTGACCACCCCGGCGGGCAAGCGCTGGAGATAGGCCAGGCTGCTGTGCCCGGTGCCGAAATCGTCGATCGCGATGCCGATTCCGGCCTCGTCGATGGTGGCGAGCTGTTCGAGCGCGCGCGCGGTGTTTTCCATCACCGCGCTCTCGGTGATCTCGAGCTCGATCATCTCGGGCCGCACCCCGTGCTTGAACAGGAACAATTGGACCCGCTGGGCGAAGTCCACTTCCGCCAGATTGCTCGCCGAAATGTTGATCGACAGCGTGAGATCCAGACCCAGGTTGCGCCAGCGACCCAGCTGCTCCAGCGCCATCTCGATCACGCTCGCGGTGGTCGAGCGCGCCAGCGAGGTCTTTTCGATGATCGGGATGAATTCGGCGGGCGAGACCTCGCCGAGCCGGGGATGCGTCCAGCGCAGCAGCGCTTCGGCCCCGACGCAGCGACGCGAGGCGAGATCGACCCTTGGCTGGTAGACCATCCGCAATTGCGCCGGATCCTCCAGCGCCGCGCCGAAATCCTCGAGCAGCAGGAAGCGCCGCCGGTGCGCGGCGTCCTCTGCCGAGGCATAGACGCCGATGTCGGTTTCCGAAAAGCGGGCATCGAGCGCCGCGCTGTAGGCGGTGCGCAGCACATCGGCGGGCGCGTTCTCGCCGGTGACGAAGGAGGCGATGCCGATCGTGGCATTGGTGACGAAGCGGAAGGTCCCGTCGGTGCGCAGCATCCCCAGCATGCCGCCGAGCTGAGTGGTGTATTCCGCCATATCGGTGTCGAGCGGCGCGAGAAAGGCGAACTGGGTCGCGGCGACGTGATAGGCCGGGCGCCCGTGCCCGAGCAGCCGGCGCAGCGTGCGCGCCGCCTCCTGCACCATGGTGTCGACATAGTCGGACCCGAGTACACGAATGCCTTCATTGAGCTGTTCGTGACCCGCGAGTTCGACGAGGACGACCTGCCGGGTCTGCCCGGGTTCGTCGCGTCCGAGATCCTCGAGGTCGTCGAAAAACTGGATCCGGTTGGCCAGGCCGCTGATCGGGTCGATCCGCCCGAAGGCGTGCTGGAGCTCGATCTGCGCCATGACCATCTGCGCCAGATCCTCCAGCGCCGCCATCTGCGAGGGGCTGGCGGTCCTGGGTTCCATGCCGATGACGCAGAGCGCGCCCAGCCCGAAGCCCTCGCGCTGGTCAGCGGCGCGCCCGCGTAGAAACGCACCCCCTGCGAGGCGAGGACGCTGTTCGCATAGGAGGGATGCTCGAGCAGGTCGGGCAGGACGATGGTCTGGGTGCTTTCGGCGACCGCAGCGCAGGGCGCCTTGTCCCGCGGGATCGAGCGGTGGGTGACGCCGACGCGCGATTTGAACCATTGCCGGTCGCTGTCGGTGAGCGAAACCGCCGCGATCGGCAGGTCGAAAATCTGGCTCGCCATACGCGTGATGCGATCGAAACTCTCGCTCGGCGGGGTGTCGAGCAGGTTCAATCGATGCAGGGCGTCGAGCCGACCGGGTTCATCATGGGGTTTCATAATAAATCTCAGCCCTTTATTTAAAGCGTGAGACCTTAACGGATCGTGTCTTTAGCACCGAAAGTAGCGGGGGCTCAAAAGGCGCCGGTCCGGGGCCAATCGGGGGCCCCGAAGCGGGCTCGCGCCTTGCCTTGCAAGGGGGCGGCAGCGCAAGGGTGGCGGGTCGCAGCGTCGCTGCTATGAACGAGCATGCCCGACCGACGCCTCTTCATCCAATCGCTTGCTGCCTTGCCCGCCGCGCTCGCGCT
>JAHJWA010000215.1 GCA_018828205.1 Alphaproteobacteria bacterium | reverse complement strand
GCCAACGCCAAGGGCGATCATGTCGGAACCGTCGACGATGTCGATGGCGACAAGATCAAGCTGACCAAGACCGATGCCGCCGACAGCATGCATCATTTCCTCAAGATGGACGACGTTGACCGGATCGACGACAACCGCGTCTATCTCAAGGAAGGCGCGACGATCCCCGCGGGCCTCGGCAACAAGGCCACGCAGGCGGTCTGACCGGATCGCAATTTGAAACCACCGGTCCAGCGGATCGGCAGGTCATGAAAAACCCCGGCGCACCACGCGGTGCCGCCGGGGTTTTGTGTTCGGTAGCCAATCGGCGGCCATCACTGGCAGGAGAGGCATTCCTCGTAATCGGTCTGCTCGCCCAGCCCGGCCATCAGCTCGATCTTGTTCGCATCGAGCGTGTTGTCGGCCTCGACCCCGCCCGCAAAGCCCGCGCGCTGCACGCTTTTCGAGCGCAGGTAATAGAGCGACTTGATGCCCTTCTCCCAGGCCTGGAAGTGCAGCATCATCAGATCCCACTTGTCGACATCCGCAGGGATGAACAGGTTGAGGCTCTGCGCCTGATCGATGAAGGGCGCGCGATCGGCGGCGAATTCGAGCAGCCAGCGCTGGTCGATCTCGAAGCTGGTCTTGAAGGTCGCCTTCTCCTCGACGCTGAGGAAATCGAGATGCTGGACCGAGCCGCCCTTCTCGAGGATCGAATTCCAGACATTGTTGGAATTCTTGCTCTTCTTGTCGAGAATCTTCTCGAGATAGGGGTTCTTGACGATGAAGCTGCCCGACAGCGTCTTGTGGGTGTAGATATTGGCGGGGATCGGTTCGATGCAGGCGCTGGTCCCGCCGCAGATGATGCTGATCGACGCGGTCGGCGCGATTGCCATCTTGCAGGAGAAGCGCTCCATCGCGCCGGTTTCCTCGGCATCGGGGCAGGGGCCGCGCTCCTTGGCGAGCACCATGCTGGCTTCCTCGGCCTTGGCGCTGATGTGCTTGAACATTTTCAGGTTCCACACCTTGGCCATCGGGCTCTCGAAACCGATGCCCTTCTGCTGGAGGAAGGAGTGGTACCCCATCACCCCCATGCCGACGCTGCGCTCGCGCATCGCGGAATATTTCGCCCGCGCCATCTCTTCGGGGGCACGGTCGATATAATCCTGCAGGACGTTGTCGAGGAAGCGCATCACGTCCTCGATGAACTGCTTGTCGCCCTGCCACTCGTCCCACTTCTCGAGGTTGAGCGAGGACAGGCAGCACACCGCGGTACGGTCGTTGCCGAGGTGATCGCGCCCCGTGGGCAGCGTGATTTCCGAGCACAGGTTCGAGGTCGAGACCTTGAGCCCCAGCTCGCGGTGATGCTTGGGCATCATCCGGTTCACCGTGTCGGAGAAAACGATATAGGGCTCGCCGGTGGCCAGCCTGGTCTCGACCAGCTTCTGGAACAGCGACCGCGCATCGATGGTCTTGCGCACCGAGCCGTCGCGCGGGCTGACGAGATCGAATTCGGCGCCGTCGCGGACCGCTTCCATGAAGGCATCGGTCAGCAGCACGCCATGGTGCAAATTGAGCGCCTTGCGGTTGAAATCGCCCGAGGCTTTGCGGATTTCGAGGAATTCCTCGATCTCGGGATGGTTGACGTCGAGATAGCAGGCCGCCGAGCCGCGCCGCAGCGAGCCCTGGCTGATCGCCAGCGTCAGGCTGTCCATCACCCGCACGAAGGGGATGATGCCGCTGGTCTTGCCGTTGAGACCGACCGGTTCGCCGATGCCGCGGACATGGCCCCAATAGGTGCCGATGCCGCCGCCCTTGCTCGCCAGCCAGACGTTCTCGTTCCAGGTGTTGACGATGCCCTCGAGGCTGTCGTCGACCGAGTTGAGATAGCAGGAGATCGGCAGTCCGCGATGCGTGCCGCCATTGGACAGCACGGGGGTGGCGGGCATGAACCACAGCCGCGAGATATAGTCGTAGAGCCGCTGCGCGTGATCCTGGTCGTCGGCATAGGCATCGGCGACGCGGGCGAAGAGATCCTGATAGCTCTCGCCGGGCAGCAGATAGCGATCGTTGAGCGTTTCCTTGCCGAATTCGGTCAGCTCCGCATCGCGCGCAGGGTCGGTGACGATGGTGAACCGCCGGTCGAGAATCTTCTTGCTGTCGTGCTCGGCCGCAGCCTCGGCCGCGTTGGCGGCATTGGCCTTGGCGGCCTGCGCCAGCGCCCCGGCCACGGCGCGTGCGGCGCCATCCTCGATCAGGGCTTCGCTGCCGCTATCGCTACGTTCCATTTCAACCGCTTTTCCCGATGCATCGGCATCGCCTGTGGTGGTGCTTGGGGTGGTGGGAGCCTGCGCGTCCTCGATATTCGGCTCTAGCTCTTGGGTCTCGCCATCGAGGTTCATCGCGCCATCGTTCCCGTTTCTGAAATCCATTGCAGTCCCACCATTTTGTCCTGCGACGGGCTCTCGCCCGTTCCGCTTGTGTTCGACTCGGCGGGAGGCCCCTGCCTAGCAGTTCGGGATCGCCGGGGCATGAAAACTTATCCCCGTTTTGTCCCCGAACCGCGCTTCGGCGAGACTTGACCCGATATGGGTGCTGCGCCGCGCCAGCGCTAGGTCTTGTGGGTACCCCCCGTGATCCAACCACTAGATAGTGAATCGGAAGCCAGCCTCGCGCAAGGGGGTGATTGCGGATTCGGCGGTGCGCGCGGTTGCAGATGCGGCCTGTGTTATCCGGGTGCCACGCCGCGACGCGTGGACCAAGCTGGGGTTTGCTCCGGCGCAAGACCCAAAATGAATCCGGGAAAAAATTTTTGCTGTCCGGGCGGCTTCGGGCGGTGCTGGAAATCTTCGCGCGGCCGGCGGGCTCGCCGGTCGAGCTGGAGCCCTGCCTGCACTGGCCGCAACCGGTCGCTCGTCACCGCCAGAGGCGGGACGCGAGGCGATCCGTCAATGTCCGTGCGCGTCTATTCGCCCTGAAGCTTCGTCGGCTGTTCACGACGCGCGGCGTATTGCCGCCTCATCGACCGTTTGTACTTGCGCTTGGGGGTGTTCTGATAGGCGAACACCAGTGTCGCGATCATGGCCACCGCGAGAATCACGATCAGCAAATAGGCGATTGTTTCCCGGTCCATCTGCAGCTCCATGGCAATACTGAATTGCGATTCGCTACTTACCAGATGTTAACCATTCCCGATAGCGCAATTCCGCGCCATGTCCCGGTTCGGAACGCCGGTTTGCGGCGGCTAGGCCTGCACCGCCTGCCGGGCGTGACCCGCGATCTCGTCGGCGAGATCCTCGACCAATTCAAGCGGCAGGTCGTGACCCCAGCCGGGGATGGTGCGCAGGCGCGCACCCGGGATCGTCGCCGCGGTGTCGCGGCCGCCCTCGACCGGGACCAGCGGATCGGCCTCGCCATGGAGCACCAGCGTGGGAAGAGCGATTTGCCGCAGCATCTTACGGCGATCGCCATCGTGGAGGATCGCGGCGAGATGCCGGGTCGGACCCTCGGGATAGAGGCTGCGGCGGATCGAGGCCTGGCTGCGCTCGCGCAGCCGCTCCTCGGGCGCGGGAAAACCGGGCGAGCCGATCGTGCGTGCGAGATGGATGCCGTGCTCGACGAGCGCCGCTTCCTCGGTGCTGTCGGGCCGTTTGGTCAGCGCCGCGAGCGCCTCCTTCTTCGCCGCGGGGAGCTGGGGATTGCCGGTGGTCGAGAAGATCGTGGTCAGCGACAGGCAGCGGCCGGGATGGCGCGCGGCGACGTGCTGCGCGATCATCCCGCCCATGCTCGCGCCGACGATATGCGCCTGTCCGATCCCCAGCGCGTCGAGCAGGCCGGCGGCGTCGTCGGCGAGATCCGCAAGCGTGTAGGGCACCTTGGGCTTGAAGCCGAGCTTGCCCATCAGCACCTGCCGCGCCGGGCTTGGCGGCTTGTTGCCGGTGAATTTCTGGCTCAGCCCGACATCGCGATTGTCGTAGCGGATCACGCGGAAGCCGCGGCTCGCCAGCCCCTCGACCAGTTCATCGGGCCACAGCGTCAGCTGCGCGCCGAACCCCATGATCAGCAGCATCGCCGGGTTTGCCGGATCGCCCTGTTCTTCGTAATGGAGTTCGACACCGTTCGCGGTCGCTGTTGGCAAGGCTGCCTCCCTTTTGGCTGTTATCGTAGGTTTTGCGGCTCCAATACGCCGCATCGAGGAGACAAAGTCCATGCTTAACATACTCGGCGCCATCGTCAGCGGACTGGTCGTCGGCGCGCTGGCGCGGTTGTTCTACCCCGGCGCGGTCGAGATGGGCTGGATCGCCACCGTGCTGCTCGGCGTGGGCGGATCGCTGCTCGCGGGGCTGGTGTTCCACCGCGGCCGCGGCGGCTTCAACCGCGCGGGCTGCCTCGGCAGCATCCTGGGCGCGATGGCGCTGATCCTGATCGCCCGGCTGCTGGATTTCCAGGGGCTGGACAGCCTGGGGATAGAGGGTTTCGACTTCTGACGCGAAGCGGGCGGAGCGTTGCCACGCCCCGCCCGCAAGTGGTCCGCTGCGACGCCGATCAGGCGTGCTTGGCCTCGAGATTGACGCTGCGCTCGGCCAGATCGGTCATGTTCTCGTCGGTGTCGTAGATCTCCGCGGTGACGCGATCGAGCTTGGAGACATGCTCGCTCTTGCCCAGCGCTTCGGCGAAGGCCTTGGCGGTGCCGAAGCCCGCGATGCCGTAATGGCACATGCGCTGGAACTGCGCGATGATCACCACGTCGAGGACGTCCTTGTCCTCGATATCGGCCTCGAGCGCGTGCTTCCTGGCCTCTTTCACCAGGCCTTCCATGCCCTTGCAATGCTCCTTCTCGGATACGCCGCAATCGTCGAGCAGCTGCTTGATGGTCTCGGTGTGCTTGGCGATGCCATCGGCGGATTTGGACAGCCGCTGCCTGAGCTTGTCGTCGCCGGCGGCGTCGGCCAGTTCGCGCACGATCTTTTGCATCTGGTCGTTGGCCGACCAGCTGTCGGCAAGTTCGTGGGTGTAGCAATCGGTGAGGTTCTTGGGGGCGGACATCGGCAGTCTCCCGATGGTGGGGTCTACGACCTTGCGGCCTCTTCCCCAGCAACGAGCGGAGCGCGCGATCTATCCGCTTGGGCGCGGGACCTGCGCCCAGACGAAGGCGGTTCGCGACGGGTCGCGAGCGCCGCGCTTTCGGGTGCCGGGGCGTGCCTAGGGCAGCAGCACCGTGTCGCGCGCGACCGGGTCGGTCTGCGGGTGGTCGAGGATGAAATGCAGGCCGCGGCTCTCCTCGCGCTTGAGCGCGCTGCGCACGATCAGATCGGCCGATTCCAGCAGATTGCGCAATTCGATCAGATCGGTGGTGACGCGGAAACTGCCGTAATAATCCTCCACCTCCTTGCGCAGCAG
>JAHJWA010000214.1 GCA_018828205.1 Alphaproteobacteria bacterium | reverse complement strand
GGCGACGGCCCGATGCCTTCAGGAGTAACCGGACCTCCCGGGATGAGCGGCGCACCCGAACGCTTCGCCGCCTTCGCCGCACAGGGCAATTTCGGCTCCCGGCGTTTCTCGGGCGGGGGCATGTCCTCTCCGGCGCTGCCAGCCGCCGCGTCGCGGCCTTCGATGTCCGACACGCTCAAAGCGACCTTCGGCAGCGGCGGGACCCAGATGGGGGGCCGCGCCAGTGAGAGCATCGCCAACGCCTATGGCAAACTGAAGGCGTTCGGCCTGTGAACCCGCGTCTGATGATCAATCCCTCGCTCGCGCTCCCGGTGGGCATTCTCGCCATCATCCTATTGATGGTGATGCCGATCCCGGTGCTGCTGCTCGACCTGTTCTTCGTGCTCAACATCGCGCTGTCGGTGGCGGTGCTGATGGCCGCGATGAACGCGAAAAAGCCGCTCGACTTCTCGTCCTTCCCTTCGGTCCTGCTGTTCGCCACGCTGTTGCGGCTCGCGCTCAACGTCGCCTCGACCCGCATCGTGCTGCTCAACGGGCACGAAGGCGAAGCGGCTGCAGGCATGGTGATCGAGGCCTTCGGCGCCTTCCTGATCGGCGGCAATTTCACCGTCGGCATCTTCGTCTTCCTGATCCTGATGATCATCAACCTGATGGTGGTCACCAAAGGCGCGGGCCGCGTCTCCGAGGTCTCGGCGCGGTTCACGCTCGATGCGCTGCCGGGCAAGCAGATGGCGATCGACGCCGATCTCGCGGCCGGCCTGCTCACCGCCGACGAAGCCAAGTCGCGGCGCCTCGAGATTGCCACCGAAGCCGATTTCTACGGCTCGATGGATGGTGCCAGCAAATTCGTGAAGGGCGACGCGGTTGCCGCGCTGCTGATCCTGTTCATCAACATCATCGCCGGCCTGGTGCTCGGGATGACCACCCACGGCCTTGCGATCGCCGAGGCGGGCCAGTTCTACATCACGCTGGCGATCGGCGACGCGCTGGTGGCCTCGGTCCCCGCGCTGCTGCTGTCGATCGCCGCAGCCGTGATCGTCACCCGCGTTTCCGACACCCGCGATCTCACCGGACAGATCGGCGGCCAGCTCGCCGACCCCAAGATCTGGCTGCCGGTCGCCTGCATCCTGTTCGCGCTCGGCTGCATCCCCGCGATGCCGCAGGCGATCTTCTTTCCGCTCGCCGCGGGCGCCTTTCTGCTCTGGCGAACGCTCAGAAACCGTCGCGATGCCGTCGCGAACTTCGTCGAGCCGGTGGCCGCCCCCGACCCGTCGAGAATCTCGATCGACGACGTCACCGACCAGACCATGGTCACAATCCAGCTGGGATACGGACTCATCCACCTCACCGACGAGCGCCACGGCGCCACTCTGATTGCCCGTCTGACCGGATTGCGCCGCCAGATGTGCCAGGCCTTCGGCTTCGTGGTCCCGCAGTTCCGGATCGAGGACACGTTCGAGATCGACCCCGAAGCCTATCGCATCACGCTGGGCGGCAGCCCGATCGGCAGCGGCAAGCTAAAGGCCGGCTCGCTGCTGGCGATCGACACCGGCGAGGTCATGCATTCGCATGCGATACCGGGCCAAGCCACGGTCGACCCCAGCTTCGGCTGTCCCGCGCTGTGGATCGATCCCGGCTCGCGCGATCTCGCGGTGGCCGAGGGCTATCTCGTGGTCGATCCCGAGAGCGTCATCGCCACCCAGCTTCACCAGCTGCTCGCCACCCGCGCGCAGGATCTGCTCGGCCCCGACCAGGTGCGCGATCTCGTCGATCACCTGCGCGGTCGCCACGGCCAGCTGATCGAGACGATCACGCCCCAGCCCCTGTCGCTCGCCGCGGTCACGCGCGTGCTCAAGGCGCTGCTCGCCGACGGGATCTCGCTGCGCCATGCGCTGCCGATCTTCTCGAGCCTGTCGCTCGCCGCGCAGCAGACCGGCGAACACGATCGCCTGATCGATATCATCCGCGCCGATCTGGGCGCCATGCTGCTGGGCGACACCTGCGGACCCGACACCAAGCTGCCGGTGATCACCCTCGCGGCTCAGCTCGAGGAAATGGTCGTCAGCGGGATGCAGGATCCCGCGACCGGCGAGCTCGTCATCGAACCCGATCTGGGCCGCTCGATCGGCGAACGCATCGCCGCGATCGTGGCG
>JAHJWA010000027.1 GCA_018828205.1 Alphaproteobacteria bacterium | reverse complement strand
TCCTGTTTCGCGCCCTCGGGCATCTCGGCATAGCCGCTGGCGAGGACCACCGGGAGCTCGGATCGGTCGCGGTGGATTTCGCGCGCCAGGGCGACCCCGGTCATGTTGGGCATGGCCTGGTCGGTGATCACAAGATCGATATCATCGCGCGTAGCGAGCATGTCGAGCGCATGCGCCGCCGAGCCGGCCTCGAGGACCTCGTGGCCCAGGTCCTCAAGCAGCGCCACGGTGCCGAACAGCACCAGGGCGTCGTCGTCGACAGCGAGTATTTTCAAGGGCTTGTGGCTGTCCGCGGGCCTTTCCTCGGGCGCGGAGGCGCTCGCGGCCGCGGGCGATTCGCCTTCCGCCACGGGGAGATACATCACCGCGGTGGTGCCCTCGCCCGCCCGACTTTGCAGCTGGAACGAGCCGCCCAGCTGGCTGGTCAGCCCGTGGACCATCGACAGCCCCAGCCCGGTCCCGCGACCGACCCCCTTGGTGGTGAAGAAGGGCTCCATCGCGCGCGCCAGCGTGTCGGCATCCATCCCGGTGCCGCTGTCCTCGACCTGGATGCGGACATAGTCGCCTGCGCTCAGCTGCGGCGAACCCTCCTCGGCGCGCAGGCTGTCGAGCCGGATGATCAGCCGCCCGCTGCCCTCCATCGCGTCGCGCGCGTTGACCGCCAGGTTGAGCACCGCCATTTCGAGCTGGTTCTCGTCGACCAGCGCGCGTGGCACTCCGTCGCCGAGGTCGAGCACGATATCCATCTCGGGGCCGAGCGAGCGCTCGAGCAGGTCGCGCATCCCGGGCAGCAGCGCCGCGACATCGACGGGCCTCGGATCGAGCTCCTGCTTGCGCGCGAAGGCCAGCATCCGCTGGGTCAGCGTGGCGCCGCGCTCGGTCCCGGCGAGCGCGTTGGCGAGATAGCTGCGCGCGCGCTCGTCGCCCTCGGGGAGCCGCTTGCGCAGCAGTTCGAGGCTCGATCGCACCGCCATCAGCAGATTGTTGAAATCATGCGCCACCCCGCCGGTGAGCTGGCCGATGGTTTCCAGCTTCTGGCTCTGACGCAGCGCGTGCTCGGCCTTGTCGCGCGCGGCTTCCGCCGCCTTGCGCTGGGTGACATCGACCACCGAGGCCATGACCCGGTCGACCGTGCCCGCGGCGTTGCGGGTCGCGCGCGCCGAGACCAGCACTTCGGCGCCCTCGCCGCTGCGCTTGATGCTGGTGTAGGGCAGATCGTAGACCACATCGGCCTCGGCCATCCGCTCGGCATAGGCGCCCTGGTGATCGGCGACGCATTCGGGGGCCATGAATTCGGTCACCGGTCGCCCCAGCACCTCCTCGGCACTGTCGTATTGCATGAAGGACAGCCAGCGCTCGCTGACCGTGACGATGCGGCCCTCGCCATCGGTCGAGAGCAGCGCCACCGGGGTCTTGAGATAGAGATCGGCCAGTTCCTGCGTGCGCTCCCTGACGGCGGCTTCGAGCCGGTCCTGCGACGCGGCCAGCGCCTCGCGGATGCGGACCTGTTCGTCGATCTCGGTGCAGCTGCCGTACCAGCGGGTGATCTGCCCGTCCTCGTCGCGGACCGGCTGCGCCTTGCCCAGCACCCAGCGATATTCGCCCGAGCGGTGGCGCAGCCGGTACTCGATCTCGTAGGGGACCCCGGTCTCGAGCGAGCGCGTCCAGCGCTCCCAGGCACGCGGCTGATCTTCGGGATGAAACAGACCTTCCCAGCGTTCGCCATCGGTCGAGCCGGGCGCCACGCCGGTGTATTCGTACCAGCGGTCGTTGTAATAGTCGTGATAGCCGTCGGGCCGCGTCGACCAGATCATCTGGTCGATCGAATTGGCGATGGCGTGGAACTTGCGCTCGCTCTTGCGCAGTTTGATCTGGGAATCGCGCAGCTCCTCCATCCGCGCGCGCGCCTCGAACTGGCGCTGGCGCGCCTTCAGCGCCGAGCGGACCGCGCGGACGATATCGTCGCGGTGCATCGGCCGCGCCAGCAGCACCGCATTGCCCAGCGCGTCGATCCGCGCCTCGTCGGCCGGGGTGCGCTTGCGCGCCCGCCCGCTGGTAAGGACGATGAAGGGAATATCCGACCAGGCAGGCTGCGATTCCAGCGCAGCCTCGATCGGCGCGGCGTCGTCGCCGATCGCTTCCTCGGCGATCAGCACCACGCCGATATGCTGCTCGATCAGGTCGCGCAGCGCCGCAAGATCGGCGACCTCGATCGGCTCGATCCCGGCCTGGACGAGCAATTCCGCCGCCACCTGCGAATCGCGGCCCCGCGGCGCGAGCACCGCCACGGTGGTTCCGTATTTGCTCCCCGGCATCGTCAGGCGTCTTTCAGCAATCTGTCGTTGCCGGGAACGTAGTTGGGGTGGCCGCTGAGGAGCCCGGCAAAGCCGGTCAGCGGTTCGCCGATGGTGATCCCCGAAGCGCCGATATCGAATTCGCGGATGATCCGCTCGTGATCCGAGGTCCGCGTCTTGATCACCGCGATGGATTTGCGCACCGTGCCCTCGACCTCGAAGAAGCGCATCAGCACGACCGCATCCGCCAGATAGCTGACGTCGATGTCCACGCGCAGATCGCCCATCACCCCGTGCTGGCCCAGGATCAACAGCGAGATGATCCCCTGCTGGCTCAGATAGCTGAGCAGCTCGTGCATCTGCAGCACGAGGAAATTGTCGCTCGGCATGCCGTGCATATAGGCGTTGAGGCTGTCGATCACGATCATCCGCGCCCCGTCGGTCTCGACCGCCGCCTGGACCGCGCCGGCGAATTCGCCCGGAGAGAGCTCGGCCGGGTCGATCTGGCGCAGGGTGAGCTGGCCGTTGTCGAGATAGGGCTGCAGATCCATTCCCAGCGCGGCGGAGCGCTGCAGCAGCGTCGCCAGCCTCTCGTCGAACAGATAATAGGCCACGCGGTCGCCGCGCTCGAGCGCCGCCACCAGGCAGCGAACCGCGGTGGTGGTCTTGCCCACGCCGGCGGGGCCGGTGAGCAGCGTGCTGGTGCCGGGGACCAGCCCGTCGCCGAGCAGCCGGTCGAGACCCGCGAGCCCGGTGGTGACGGGCGCGGGATCGAATTCGCGGTGATGTTCCGAAGCGACCAGCCGCGGATAGACCACCAGCCCGCCGCGCTCGATGGTGAAATCGTGGAAGCCCCCGCTGTATTTCAGCCCGCGCATCTTGACCACGCGCATCCGCCGCCGCTCGGAGCCGAAATCGCTCGCGCTCTGCTCGAGCGAGACCACGCCATGCGCGATGCTGTGCAATTGCAGATCGCCCGGCTCGGCGGTGCGGTCGTCGAGCATCAGCACGGTGCAGTCGCGCTTGGCGAAGAAATGCTTGAGCGCGAGGATCTGGCGGCGGTAGCGCAGCGCGCCCTGCGACAGCAGCCGCAGTTCGGACAGGCTGTCGAGCACCACGCGGGTGGGATTGGTCTTCTCCACCTGTTCGATGATGCCCGCGACGGTCTCGCCCAGCTCGACCTCGCTGGGGTGGAGCAGGCTCTGCTCGTTTTCGAGGCTGAACTCGTTCTCGGCGACCAGTTCGAACAGGTCGATCCCGTCCAGCGACCAGCCGTGCGAGCGCGCGACCGAATGCAGTTCGTCGGCGGTTTCGGACAGGGTGATATAGAGCGCGGTCTCGCCGTTCTTGCGGCCCTCGAGCAGGAAATTGAGCGCCAGCGTGGTCTTGCCGGTGCCGGGCGTGCCCTCGACCAGATAGAGCCGATAGGCCGGAAAGCCGCCGCGCAGGATGTGGTCGAGACCCGCGATCCCGGTCTGTGTGGGGACCGCATGCTCGCGGCTCGTCTTGTTATGGTTCATCCGCACTACCCTGAGATCATTCGACTATTTTGGCAAGTCGGACGGCTGGGTGGTCCCTCCCCCGCTCCCGTCCCG
>JAHJWA010000026.1 GCA_018828205.1 Alphaproteobacteria bacterium | reverse complement strand
ATCGGGCACCCCCCCTTCTGCTCCTCCTCGCCGACATCGACCTGGACGAAGCAGGGCACCCGGCGCCCGCTCCTGTCGAAGGCCTTGGCCAGCGCCTTGAGCAGGCTGGGCCGGTCGAGAGAATGGATGCAGTCGAACAGCATCGCGGCCTCCTCCGCCTTGTTGGATTGCAGCTGGCCGATCAGATGCAGCCGGGCATCGGGATAGCGCTCGCGAAGCGCGGGCCATTTGTCCTGCGCCTCCTGCACCCGGTTCTCGCCGAAGACGCGCTGGCCCTGTTCGAGCAACGGGAGGATGCTCTCGGCGGGATGCGTCTTGCTCACCGCGACCAGGGTCTCCCGCTAGAGGGGCGGCGGCGCCCTCTCGTCAAGTTGCGGAAATCGGTTCAGAGAAAACCCTCTCCAGCGTACTCCCTGAAGCGCTCGTGGTCGCGGACATATTCGGCGACTATATCGATCGAAGCGTGCCGGCTGTGCTCCTTCATCTTGAACAGATTGGCGTTCTGCCGCCCTGCCTCGGTCAGGAATCCGGCGCGCAGCGAATGTCCGGAGAACTTTTCGGGCGGGTAGCCGGCGGCGGCGGCCGCCTTGACCACCAGCGCCACGCCCTGCGCGCTCATCGCCTTTTCGGTGAGCCGACCCTGCGGGGTCAGCTTGCGGAACACCGGTCCCGAGGTGATCGCGGCCTTATCGAGCCAGGCCTTGTAAATGGCGGACGGGCTCGAGCCAGCGCCGGCTCCGGTGCTTGCTCTCCCGAACCAACGCTGTAGCCTGGACTTTGTGCACGACCAGATGTCGTCTGGGCGACGGTTCCGCGTGCTCAACATCGTCGGCGATGTGACCAGGGAGTGCCTGCGAGCGGTGCCAGACACATCTCGGGTTCAGGCGGTTGAGCTGGTGGGCAGTTTTTAGGACCACCACGTGTCCGAATGTTTGACCGTCTTGAGGACGCAAACCGGTCGTCCATTTGCGGTGAGCAAAAACGGTGTTAGCGTCATCGAATGGCAGACAGCATCATCCCCTGGTCGCCCTATGAAGGACGGACTCCGATTGTCTCCCGTGGCCGTAAGGCCCTCACGGCCGCATTCGCCGATCTGGTCCAATGTCGCACGGGATTCCCCTCGTACGAGTTACCCGAGATCTTCGCTGATGATGAGGATGAAGGGGAGAACGACGCTGCACGGGACCTTGTCAGGCTCAATGCCGAGCACGCGACGCGGATGTTTGTTGCCCGTCGCATCGACACCTTCGCCCGTCCGATCGTAGGCGGCGAACCCGAGGCAGTACCCGCAGACTACTGGGAGCTTGATGACCCGCTGCCCCGTTTTGCGACCGGAGCCTTCAATCTTGAACGGTGGTTTGACGCGCGGGCAGAACCGACACACCGAATCTTCGTCGATAGTCGGCAGTTCGATGAGTGGCTGGCTGGCCTCCAACCATTGGGGCCACTGACCAACCGGCAGATCGAGGAAATTGTCGATCCGCAGTTAAGGGCGGGGAGAGCCGTCACCAAGCGCAAGATGGCGGATCGCGTGTTGGCAGATGCTGGCGACGAAGACCACCTAGAGGTTCTTCCTATTCCCCCCGGCGTAGGACCGGTTTTTTTGTCGGTAGAGGAAGTAAGCGCACTGATCGGACGCAGTCGCTCGACAATCTATCAGGACGAGAAAAACGGTATGTTCCCGAAGCTCGTCAAGCTCGGCTCCAGCACGCGGTGGTTGAAAACGGAGGTGCTGGCCTGGATCGAAGAACAGGCTGCGAAGCGCGACCGAGGCTAACGCCGCTTGCGGCGCGGACTGTTGACGATCTCCACCGCCGAGATCGCACCCTCCATGATTATATCCGCCCAACGCTGCGCGAGTTCGCGTCGACGCGCCATGTACGCTGCCCGATTATACCGCAGCTCGGTTGCACTCATGCCCTTGGGCGTATGCGCCAACATGAGGTCGATGATTAGCCGATCAGCCAGCAGACGGACGTCAGTCCCGACTTCGCGTTCGGCCTGCTCGTTCATAATGGTCGAGAAACTTGACCGCCATCCGTGCGGTACATGCCGGCCTTTATAACCTTCTCGATTGTAGAGATAACCAATGGCGTTCTCGCTGATCGGTGAAAGTCCAGAGCGTGCGCCGGGAAAAACCAATGGAGATCTTCCGGTAAGCCAGCGGACCGATCGCAGCGTTTCTACCGCCTGCACCGACAATGGAACGGGATGGCTAAAAGCTTCATCGCTGCGCAGATGTAACTCCTGCTTGATCTTCTCCGCTGGCACGGTCCAAAGCGACTCGCTGATATCGCCATCGACATCCCCCCAATCGACGCCGGTGATATCTTTCCATTCTATATTACGCACCATGCCAGGCCGTTGCGCGGTCAATGCAAGAAAGCGGGCAGCCAGTCGATTAACGGGCGAGGCGCCGGCGCGGTCGATATCCCCCATCAACGTACGGATTGCAGCTACAGTGATTAACGCTGGGTATCGCTTCGATGGCGGTAGTGGTTTCAGCGCGTCGTTGATATCGACAGCAGGGTTCTCAACCTTCGCACCTTCGGCATTGGCGTACCTGTAAACTGCAGCAACGCGTTGCTTGATGCGGCGCGAAGTTTCGATTGCGCCGCGGTTCTCGATTCTGCGCAAAATCGAAAGAAGTGTGGGCTTGTCGATTTCGGCCAGCGGCATGGCACCAAGATGCGGGAACACATCGCGCTCGAGGCTTGTGATGACATCCTCGGCATGAACCGGCTTCCAGCGTGGGAGTTGGAGCGCGTGCCACTCGCGCGCGACAACTTCGAACGATTTGGCCGAACTGCTGTCGCCTAAGAGTCGACCTCGCCTCGCAGCATGCCGGGGGTCGCGACCTTCTCGTAGGATCCTCTTCGCCTCGTCCCGCTTTTCACGTGCATCCGCCAACGAGACCTCGGGATATGCGCCCAAGGTAAGCAGCTGCTCTTTTTTGTCGAAGCGGTATTTGTATCGCCAGCTCTTGTGGCCCTTCGCCGACACATGAAGATGGAGGCCGCGACTGTCGGTTAGCTTGTAGGCCTTACCTCTCACGTCCGCAGCGCGAACTGCTTTGTCCGTAAGCATCCGATACCCCCAATCCGTAGAACCATTACCCCCAAACTACCCCAACTCACGTTTGGCTAAGGGCGGATGGAGCCGGACGGCATAGAGGTCAGAAACCCCGGAGGAGTAAAGCTTTTTAGCCCATTTCGGTCGGGATCGGATCGGCCTGGACAGGCTAGTGGCGGAGACGGAGGGATTCGAACCCTCGATACCCGGTTCGGGTATGGTTCCTTAGCAGGGAACTGGTTTCAGCCACTCACCCACGTCTCCGCGACGGACGCATCACGGCCGCGAGGGGCGCGCTATAGCCAGAGCTTTGTCCGCCTTCAAGGGGCTTGGCATGGTGGCGGACGATTAGAAGGGCATCACCGGATGGCACGGCCCCGATGATTCGCTTCGCCCCGTTTTCGATTCGGTTCATCGCTCACTCATTGCCGGTCGGCGATTGGAGGATTCTTGTCGAATTGCCGATCTACGCCCGCAGGGAGGGGCGCACCATGACCACACCCGCCAACCTTGCCCGCCGCCTTGCTGCCGCAGCCACGACGGCCGCCGCCGCGCTCGGCCTGCTCGCCAGCCCGCTTTCCGCGCAGCTCGAGACGGTCGATCCCGACGAAGCGCTGCAATATCCGATCGATGGCGATCTCGAGGAGGCCCCCGGGGGGCAGTCGGTCTACGCCGAGCCGCAACCGGCGGCTCCCGCCACGACCTATTCGCCCGCCCCCGAATCGGCCCCCGACCCGGCCATCGCCGTCGAACCGACGGTCGCGCCGACCTGGAGCGATCCCACGCAGCCGGGCGCTGCCGTCGACAACACCTATGCCGGCAACAACTACGATGGCAGTTCCGCGGCGAGCGACACTGCCATCCCACCGGTGGTCGCCAATGCCGAACAGACCTATCGCGAGGACGATCTGATCGGCGCCGCGCAAGGCGTGTTCGGCGATGGCGCCAAGGAAGTCGCCACGCTGATTCGCCGGCTGCTGGCCGATCAGGGCGAGCCCAATGCCTATATCGTCGGACGCGAGGCGAGCGGCGCCTTCATCGTGGGCGCGCGCTATGGTTCGGGCACGCTCTATCACAAGGTCGAGGGCGAACGCCCGGTTTACTGGACCGGACCTTCGATCGGTTTCGACGCGGGCGCCAACGCCGGGAGCACCTTCGTGCTGGTCTACAATCTCTACGACAGCGAGGAACTGTACGAGCGCTATCCCGCGGGCGAAGGCCAGCTCTATGCGGTCGGGGGGCTGACCGCCTCTTACATGCGCAAGGGCGACGTGGTGCTGATCCCGATCCGCGTGGGCGCCGGGCTGCGGCTGGGGATCAACGCCGGCTATATGAAGTTCTCCAAGGAACAGCGCTGGCTGCCTTTCTGATTGCTGCCGAGCAAAGGGCGGGCTTGCCCGGTCGATAGAATAGCTCGACCGGAGCCAGGCGTTTTCCTGTTGCCGCGTTGTGCCGCTGTGGGCATGGACCCGGCATGCTCGAAAAGCTTCAATCCCAGCCCGCCGACGCGCTGCTCGCGCTGATCAAGATGCACGCCGACGACGAACGCGAAGACAAGATCGACCTCGGCGTCGGCGTCTATCGCACCGGCGAGGGCGCGACCCCGGTCTTTTCCGCCATCAAGGGCGCGGAGACCAAGCTGCTCGATCAGCAGGATTCCAAGAGCTACCTCGGTCCAGAGGGCGACATGGGCTTCGTCCAGGCGCTGATGCCCTATGTCTTCGGAGAGAACGCGACCATGGGCGGGCGCATTTCCGGAATGCAGACCCCCGGCGGCACGGGCGCCGTCCGCCTGGCGCTGGCGCTGGCGCAGCGCGCCGGCGCGAACCGCGTCCATCTGGGCCTGCCGAGCTGGCCGAACCACGCGCAGATCCTCGAGGATCTGGGAATGGAAGTGGCCGCTTTCGATCACGCCAATGCCGATGGCAGCGCCAATCTCGCCGCGCTGATCGCCGCCATCGACGGCGCCGCTCCCGGCGATCTGGTGCTGCTCCATGGCTGCTGCCACAATCCCACCGGGATCGATTACACCCCCGAGGATTGGCAGGTCATCGCCGAGGCGCTCGCGCGCACCGGCGTGCTGCCGCTGCTGGACATCGCCTATCAGGGACTGGGCCGTGGGCTGGACGAGGACGTCGCCGGGGTGCGCAGCGTGCTCGCCGCGGTGCCCGAGGCGCTCATCGCCTACAGCTGCGACAAGAATTTCGGCCTGTATCGCGACCGTGTCGGCGCCTTCTACGTCATGGCGCAGGATGGCGGTTCGCTCGACACGATCCTGTCCAACGCCAATGCGCTGGCGCGCGCGACCTGGTCGATGCCGCCCGATCATGGCGGTGCCGCGGTGCGGATCGCGCTGCGCGATCCCGATCTGACCAAGGAATGGCGCGCCGAGCTGGACGAAATGCGCGAGCGGATGCGCGATGTTCGCCGCCAGCTGGCTGCAGCCGATGGCGACGCGCCCGGTCTCAACCTCGCCGCGCTGACCGAGCAGAACGGTCTGTTCGCCGTCCTGCCGCTGGATCGCGACCAGATCGCCGCCCTGCGCGACGAGCACGCGATCTACATGGCCGGTTCGGGCCGGATCAACATCGCCGGGCTGCACGAGGGCAATATCGGCAAATTCATCGCCGCGCTGGCGGATGTGACGCGAGCCTGATCCGGCCCTATTCCTCCCGGACTCAGTTCTGCAGGCTTTGCATTCGCTTGAGATAGCGGGCCAGCACATCGATTTCGAGATTGACCGCGTCGCCTTCGGCGAGCGATCCCAGCGTGGTGACCTCGGCGGTGTGCGGGATGATGTTGAGCGCGAAGTCGCAAGCGCCGTCGGCGCGGTCGCGAACGTCGTTCACCGTCAGCGAGACGCCATCCACCGTGACCGAGCCCTTGGGCGCGATGAATGCCGCGAACTCGGCGCGGGCGCGGATCGCCAGCCTTATCGAGCCGCCTTCGGATTGGGCCAATTGGACCGTGCCGGAGGTGTCGACATGGCCAGTGACCATATGGCCGCCGAGTTCGTCGCCAAGCCGGAGCGCGGGTTCGAGATTGAGCCGCCGCCCTTCCTGCCACATCCCCGGAACGCTGCGCGACACGGTCTCCCCCGACACATCGACCGCAAACCAAGCGTCGCCGGGCTTGCCGCCGCGGTCGACCACGGTCAGGCAGACGCCCGAACAGGCGATCGACGCACCGATATCGATGGTATCGGGGTCGAAGGGACACGCCACCGTGACCCGCCTGTCGGCCCGGTCCTCGACGCTGGCAATCGTGCCGATGGCGGTGACGATCCCGGTGAACATGGTCGTGTCTCCTCGCGCACCCTGGCGCTGCTATTGCGAATTTGTCCTTGCTTGCCCTTGCCGCGCAAGCAGAACCCGCTGGCGCTGGTAAGCTGTGCCGCCCGGGCTGCCAAGCGCGGGCGTGGTCCAGCCTAGCGCCTTCGCGCAAAGCCTTCGTAGGTATCGGGGCCGAGTTGACGGTGTTCGACCAGGGTCCAGCGGCCGTGCGCTGCCGCCAGGTCGCCAAGACCGATGTCGCCGATCGCGGGAATCCCGGCGCCGAGGACGATCGGAGCGCGATAGATTTCGAGCCGGTCGACCAGATCGGCAGCCATAAAGGACGCCGCGGTCCGGCCGCCGCCTTCGACATAGAGATATTGCACTTGCGCGAGGCTCGCGATGTCCTGCGGCGCCGCGATCGTCCGCACACCCGCGACGGCATGCGAGGTCAGCACCACCCGTTCGGGGCTGCGGTTTCCGAGGCCGGGCAGGCGGACATCGAGCCCGGGCCGGTCGGCGCGCCAGGTTCCGCCGCCAACCAGGATCGCATCCGCCAGCGCGCGGCGCGAATGGACATGCGCGCGCGCCGCCTCGCCGGTGATCCAGATGCTTTCCCCCGAGGGCAGCGCGATCTTGCCGTCGAGCGACAGCGCCAGCTTGAGCGTGACATGGGGCCGTCCGTACCGGGCCCGCGTCAGATAGCCCGCCAGGCTCTCGAGAATCGCGGGGGATTCGACCAGTTCGGCCGGGATGCCGGCAGCGCGCAACCGGGCAAGCCCGCTGCCGGCGGTGCGCGGATCGGGGTCCTTGCAGCCGACGACCGCGCGCGCGATGCCCGCTTCCACCAGCAAATCGGCGCAGGCCGGTCCGCGATCGGAGCGGTGGGCGCAGGGTTCGAGCGTGACATAGGCGGTAGCGCCGCGAGCCGCGGCGCCCGCCTGCGCCAGCGCGATGGCTTCGGCATGGGGTCGTCCGCCGGGCTGGGTCCAGCCGCGACTGAGCACGACGCCATTGCCGACGATCATCGCTCCGACCGACGGGTTGGGCCGGCTCGAGGGTCGTCCGCGCAGCGCCAGCCGCGCGGCAGCTCTCAGCCAGCGCGCGTCACTCGCCGGAAGCGTCAACCGCGCCGTCCGCCTGGGTTTCGACTTGGGGATCCGCGGCAATGCCGGCCTGTTCGAGCGCGCGAAGCCGCTCGGCCTCCTCGCGCGCCTGGTCCTCGGCGATCTGCCGCTCCATCGCATCGACATCGATACCGGTGGCGCGGCCAAGCGTGCGGTACATGTCCTGGATCTCGGCCTCGCGCTCGTCGCGCCGGGCTTCCCACTGCTCCTTGAGACGCTGGTTCTCCAGATTCGAAGCGACGATCTCGGCCTCGCTGCGGCCTTCTGGAAATGTCGAGATCAAGGAGACCTGCGGTCGTATGGGTGGGCCGATCACCTTTTCCTGCGTCACCCAGAACATGAGCGTGAAGGTGCTCAGCAGCGATGCCGCGAGAATCGGCCAGCGATAGGGGTTCGGGCGTTTGAATTCGCTCCAGAGATCCTGGAAGCCACCGACCGGGTTGAAGCGCGTCTTGATCCGCATGGGGGCGAAGATAGGGGCTATGGCGCCAACTTACCAGCCGAGCCTGCACGTCTGGCAGTCCGATCGCGGCAGGCTAGCCGAAATCCGCGTAGAGCCCGCGACCATGCGCCTTCAGCCAGCCATCGGCTCCGGCAAGGTCGTCCTCGTAGATGTCGCGCAGCAGGGCGTGGAAGTCGGGGCTGTGGTCGAAATGGACCAGGTGCGCGGTTTCATGCGCTACCACCGAACGGCGGATAGGGTCGGGAGCCTGCACCAACCGCCAGTTGACCCGCACCACTCCCTTGCTCGAGCAGCTCCCCCAGCGGCGCTGCGCGCGGGTCAGCCGCAGGTCGGGCGCTGCAAGCCCGGCGCGGGCGCAGTAATGGGCGAGGTCCGCGCGCATCAGCCGCACCGCCTCGGACTCGAGCCAGCGCTGCAGCCGGTGGGGCAGGGTGTCGCGCGGGCCGCCGAGCACAATCGCACGCTCTTCCAGCGCCGGCTTGCGCGGCGCATCCTCGGCCCAGCGGATGCCAAGTTCATCGCCCCGGTAGCGGATCGTGCCCCGCGCCACCGGATCCGCCGCTGCGGGCACCTTGGCGAGCTGCGCCTCGAGCCATTCGCGGCGGACCGCGGCGAAGGCCACCGCATCGGCGCTGCGGCACCAGCGCGGCAGGGTGATGCGCACCGCGCTGCCATCGGGCGCGAGCCGCAGCGTCAGGCGTTTGGCGCGCGGATGGCGGTTGAGCGCGATCGGCAGGGTACGACCCGACAATTCGATCGTCGGTGCAGGGGCGGGCTTGGCGGGGCGATGATATTCCTCGCGCAGCCATTCGATCATGCGACGTCATCCCAGCACTCGCCGGCTTCCTCGTCCCATTCGACGACATGGTGTTCGAGCGGGCCGGCGTCGATCTCGCTGACCACGCGGCCCGCGACCGAGACACCCGCGCGGATCACCGCCTCGCGATCGCCCGAAAGCAGATAGTGCCAGTCGGGCAGCGGCCGGCCTTCCGCGCGTCGGCGATAGGCGCAGGTCGATGGCAGCCAGGGCACGCTGTCGACGATCTTGAGCGTCAGCCGCAGGCAATCGGGGACGAAGCTCTTGCGGTTGGGATAGTCGCGGCAGGTCGCGCTGGCGCAATCGAGCAGCCGGCAGGCGACATTGGTCTCCTCGATCCGGCCGGTGTCCTCATCCTCCATCTTGTGCAGGCAGCAGCGCCCGCAGCCGTCGCACAGCGCTTCCCATTCGGGCCGGTCGAGTTCGGCCAGCGGGCGCTCCCAGAAGCGCTCTCTCAGCGCACCCATTTGTCCAGCTCCTCGGCGACGGCTTCGGGTCCTTGGTCGGTGGGCAGCATCGCCAGCGCTTCGCCCGCGGGGCCGAACAGATAGGTGTAGCCCAGATGGTTGACGAGATAGCCGCCACCCGGCTGCTCCTCGCCCTTGGAAAAGGTGGTCCCGAAATCCATCGCGACCTGTTTGAGCGTCTCCAGATCGCCGGTCATGCCAATCAGCCGCGGGTGGAAGCTGTCGGTGAATTCGCGCAGCACCTCGGGGGTATCACGCTCGGGATCGACGCTGACGAAAAGCGGCTGGATGTTCGCTCCGCGCTCGGGGTTTTCTCCCTCGAAGCGCTTCAGCCCGGCCATCGCGCGCTGGACGTCGGTGGGGCAGATGTCGGGGCAATAGGCGTAGCCGAAATAGATGATCCGGTACTGGCCGTCGAAATCGTCCCAGCGGACCGTATCGCCGGTCTCGCCGGTGAGTTCGAAGGGCGCACCGATCGCCGCGCCCTTGAGCGGCGGTTCGCCCGCATCGGCGGGCGCGCCTGCGGAATCGCAACCGGCAAGGGCAGCGAGCAGGAGCAGGGGTGCGGGGAGGGCGAGCGACAACGCTTTGCGGTGGGCCATGGCGTTGCAATTCATGCTCTGCTAACGCTGGCGGCACAAGGGCTGTGCCCCATGCAAACGCAAAAAACATGCGAGGTTGGTTTGGTGAAGCTGCGGTTCGGGACGAGATACGCGATGGTTGCCGCGCTTGCCGGGGCGCTCCTGTCGGGTCCGCTGGCGGCGCAGAATTTCTCCGAGGGTTATGAATTCCTCAAGGCGGTGGAAGACCGCGAGGGCGAGACCGTCACCGAGATGCTCAACCAGCCGGGTACGGTGATCGCCAATTCGCGCGACATCACCAGCGGGCGCACCGCCATGCATATCGTGGCGGAACGTCGCGACCTCACTTGGATCCGCTTCCTCCACAGCAAGGGCGCCAACCCCGACATCGCCGACAAGCAGGGCATCACCCCGCTGCAGATCGCGTCCAATCTAGGCTTTCTCGAAGGGGTCGAGGCGCTGATCGAGGCGGGCGCCCGAGTCGACCAGAGCAATGCCTCGGGCGAAACGCCGCTGATCGCCGCGATCCACCGCCGCGACATAGCGATGATCCGGTTGCTGCTCGACAATGGCGCCAATCCCGATCGCAACGACAATTCGGGTCGTTCGGCGCGCGATTATGCGGCGTTGATAGCCGGCGGAAGCCAGATCATGGATGCCATCGCGCAGGCCGACAAGGCCCGCAGCGCCGAGGGCACGCAGGAATCCTACGGGCCGAGGCCGTGAGCATGGCGAGCAGCGCAGCCGACGGCCCGACAAGCCCGACAAGCCCGAACGAGATGACGCTCGACGAGCTGCGGTTGCATCTCGCGCCGGCAATCGCCGATGCGGCGGTGTTCGACGGCTGGAACGATACCGCGCTCGAAATGGCGGCGCAGCAGGCCGGCGTGGACGGGGATGTCGCGCGGCTGGCCTACAAGGGCGGCGCGATGGACATGATCGGCGCCTGGATCGAGACGATCGACGAGGCGATGGCTGCGGCGCTGCCGCCCGCGGCGCTGGCGTCGATGAAAATCCGCGAGCGCATCCGCAGCCTCGTCCAGTTCCGTCTCGATGCGGTGGCGGGGCGCGAGGAAGCGCTGCGCCGCGCGATGGCGGTCATGGCCATGCCGCAGAACGCCGCCAGCGCGCTGCGGACCGGCTGGCACAGCGCCGATGTCATGTGGCGGCTCGCGGGCGACACAGCGACCGATTACAACCACTACACCAAGCGCGCGATCCTCGCCTCGATCTACGGGGCGACGCTGGCGGTCTTCCTCGACGACGAGAGCGAGGACAAGGCCGAGACGCGCGCCTTTCTCGAGCGGCGGATCGATGGGGTGATGCGGTTCGAGAAGACCAAGGCCAAATGGCTCAATTCGGAGCGCGACCACTTCAGCGTGACGCGCTTCCTCGGACGGCTGCGCTATCCCGCGCGCTGATGCGCTATTGATAATCGGTTGCAATTAGCGCCCGGCTCTGGCAGCGCGCCACCATGACATTGGACGGGCTCGAATACGACAGGCCGGCACGGATCGTGGCGGTCTCCTGGGATCGGCTGGCGAGCGACGAGGCCAAGCGCCTGCGCGCACTGGGCGTGGACGAGGGCGCGGAGCTCGCGGTGATCCATCGCGGCGTGTTCGGCACGCGCGACCCGCTGGCGCTGCGGCTGGGCAATATGACCATCGCGCTGCGCCGTTCGCATGCCCTTGCGATCGAGGTCGAGCTGCTCGACGGCGGCGCCAGCGAGGTGGCAGCGTGAGCCGCCATCGCACCGCGGCGCTCGTCGGCAATCCCAATTCGGGCAAGAGCGCGCTGTTCAACGCGCTGACCGGCGCGCGCCAGAAGATCGCGAACTATCCCGGCGTGACCGTGGAGCGCAAGGCGGGCCGGCTGACGCTGCCCAGCGGCGAATCGGTCGAACTGCTCGACCTGCCCGGCTCCTATTCGCTCGATTCGGCGAGCCCCGACGAGGAAGTCACCCGGCAGGTGGTCGAGGGCACATTCGAGGGCGAGAAGGTCCCCGATGTCCTCGTCCTCGTGCTCGATGCCGCCAATCTCGAACAGCATCTGGTGTTCGCGCAGGAAGTGCTCGAGCTCGGCCGTCCGACGGTGGTCGCGCTCAACATGGTCGATCTTGCCGAACGCGACGGGCTGACGCTCGACCCAGCGGCGCTCTCCGCGGCGCTGGGGGTGGCGGTGGTGCCGACCGTCGCGGTGCGGCGCAAGGGTATCGCCGAGCTGGGCCAGGCGATCGCCGAGGCCGAACGCCACGCCGACGAAGAGTCGCAGCGTCAGTGGCACCTGACGCTGCCCGAGCGGCGGCTTTCCGCCAAACATATCGCACGCGGCGCGATCCTGTCGAAATCGGCTCGCCACACCGTCGAGAACGGCGTCGACCGGGTGCTCCTCAACCCCTGGGTCGGGCCGGTGATCCTGTTCGCGCTGCTGTTCGTGGTGTTCCAGGCGGTGTTCGCCTGGGCGACGCCCTTCGCCGATGCGCTGGAAGGCGTGGTCGGTTTTCTGAGCGGCGGCGCAGCCGCGCTGCTTCCCGAAGGTCTGGTGCGCGATTTCGTCACCGAGGGCGTGCTGGCGGGCGTCGGCTCGGTGGTGGTCTTCCTGCCGCAGATCGTGATCCTGTTCTTCTTCATCCTGCTGATGGAGGCGAGCGGCTATATGGCGCGCGCCGCCTTCCTGATGGACCGGCTGATGGCGGGCGTCGGCCTGTCGGGGAAGAGCTTTATCCCGCTGCTTTCCAGCTTCGCCTGCGCCATCCCCGGCATCATGGCGACGCGCTCGATCTCGGATCCCAAGGACCGGCTGACCACCATTCTGATCGCGCCGCTGATGACCTGTTCGGCCCGGCTTCCCGTCTATGCGGTGATCATCGCGGCCTTCATCCCGCAAACCACGGTCGGCCCGGGCGTTGGCCTGCAGGGGCTGGTGCTGTTCGTGCTCTATCTCGCGGGCATCGTCGGCGCGATGGTGGTGGCGCTGGTGCTGCGCGGCACGGTCGCCAAGGGCGCGGCGGGCGGCTTCATCATGGAAATGCCGCGCTATCAGATGCCGCGGCTGCGCGATCTGGCGATTGGCCTGTGGCAGCGCGCCTGGGTGTTCCTGCGCCGCGCAGGCACGATCATCTTCGTCGCCACGATCGCTTTGTGGGTGCTGCTCAGCTTCCCGCAGGCCGAGCCGGGCGAGAGCCAGATCGACGCCAGCATCGCCGGCACGATTGCCGACGGGCTGCACCCGATCCTCGCCCCGATCGGCTTCAACCGCGAGATCAGCCTGGCGATCATCCCTGCCATGGCGGCACGCGAAGTCGCGGTCTCGGCGCTCGCGACCACCTATGCGGTCGACGCCGAGGACGAGGAACTGGCAGCCGAGGGCGTCACCGAGCGGATCGCCGATCTGTGGACGCTTCCCACCGCGCTCGCCTTCCTGGCCTGGTTCGTCTTCGCGCCGCAGTGCCTCTCGACGATCGCGGTCGCGCGGCGCGAGACCAATGGCTGGAAATGGCCCATGTTCATGGTCGGCTACCTTTTCGCGCTGGCGTATGTCTTTGCCGGGATAACCTACTGGAGCGCGGTGGCGCTGGGGTTGTAGGCCGGCGTAGCCGCTATTGAGTTTCACACGAAGACACGAAGAGGGCAGCGCTCTTCTACGGGCTCGCACGACATCTTTGTGTCTTCGTGTGAACAATCTGCGGCTTCGCCGCGGAGCCTGCCTGGTTCGTTGACAACGGCGTCATCTCCACTGGCACCGCTCGCCGCCATCCGATAGGCGGGAGACACACAAGCAAGGGATAGCGAATCGATGGCGGGTAGCCTCAACAAAGTCATGCTGATCGGCAATCTCGGGCAGGACCCCGAGATCCGCAGCTTCCAGAACGGCGGCAAGGTCGCGAACCTGCGGATCGCGACCAGCGAGCAGTGGAAGGACAAGAACACCGGCGAGCGCCAAGAGCGCACCGAGTGGCACACGGTGGCGATCTTCTCGGAAGGGCTGGTCAATGTCGTCGAGAGATTCCTCAAGAAGGGCAGCAAGGTCTTCGTCGAAGGCAAGCTGCAGACCCGCAAGTGGCAGGACCAGAACGGCCAGGACCGCTATTCGACCGAGATCGTGCTGCGCGGCTTCGACGGGACACTGACCATGCTCGATGGGCCCGGCGGCGGCAGCGGTAGCGGATCAGGCGGCGGTGGCGGCGGACAACGTTCTGGCTACGGCCAGGGCGGCGGCCAGTCCTCCGGCGGCGGCGACAATTGGGGCGGCGGTTCGAGCGGCGGTTCCGGGGGAAGCTCCGGCGGCGGCGGCGGTTCGGGCGGCGGCTCGAACTACGACGATCTCGACGACGACATTCCCTTCTAGGAAGCACTCGCCGGCGCCGCGCTCAGTCCCGCTTGAGCGCGGCCAGTGCGGCGAAGGGGCCGCTCGGGGCGATGTCCAGCAATCCCGCCTTCTCGCGGGTGGCCGCGGCCTCGGGCCCCTCGGCATAAGGATCGATGGCCAGGCCCAGGCTCTGCGCGATCGCTTCACCCAGATCGAAGGATTGGCCTTCGTAGTAGATTTCGTCGGGTTCGGCGGTGTCGAGTTCGATCTCCTCTTCGGGTTCGAACTCGGGCTGCTCGCTGGCCGGGACGAAACGCAGCGCGAGCGGTTCGTCGATCCGGTTGCGGAATGGCTCGCCCGATACCGCGCAGAGCTGTTCGATTTTCGCCGTCAGCCGCCCGGTGGCGACGACGATCCGGCCTTCGGGCGCGAAACCCAATTCCGCCTCGAGCGAATGCACCGCTTCGATCCCGAAGCGGCTTGCCAGCGCGGCGCGCTCGGCCTCTTCGGCGGCAAGCTTTAGCGGTTCGCGCGGCAGGCGATCGAGCTTCACGATCCGTTCGAATTCGCCCCGTTGCGATCGGTTGGCCGCGCTCATGGCATGGTTCCTTCCAGCAGGCGGTCGGCATCGGTGGCGGCGAGCCGGGCCTGCAGCTCCAGCAGGCGATCCGCGAGCGGTTCGGCGCGCGCCTCGTCCGCAAGCGTGACGTTGCGGCGCGCGGCCGAGGCGAGCGCAGCGATCCGCGCATCGCCATCCTCGCCCAGCGCCTTGCGATAGGCGCCGATCCGTCCCCCCAGCGTTTCCATCAGCCGGCCGATCTTCTTGCCGACCATCAGATCGCCCACCCCCGACTGGCGCAGCTGACCATCCATATCCTCGACGAAGAGTTCGGTCAGCAGCGCGGTCTGCGCCGCCAGCATGCGATCGTTCTCCATCCGCAGCAGCACCAGCGCGAGCGCCGCGGTGATCATGTCGAAGCGGCCCTCGAGCGTATCGGCGACACCGCATTGCGCATACCATTCGGGCTCGCGCGCGATCTCGACGGTGCGGTGCCACAGCGGGCGCAGCGCTTCGCGCGGATCGGCGCGGGGGCGAAAGAGGCGGGAAAGAAAGGTCATCGGGCTCCGGATCGGCAGGGGTGTCGGCGACACCATGTTCAGCGGCAATTCAAGCCGCGGCTTTCAAGCGCGGCGCTGCGGGCCCTTGCGGCCTCCGTGCCAGGCTCGCGCATTGCAAGCGGGCGCACGGCGGCTTAAGGCGGGCGCAAGACATATAGGTTGCGCGGCGGCCCCGGCCAAGCCGCGCCATGGCAATTGGAGTTCGAGTGAGTCTCATGCGCGCAAACGGTCGCCTCGCCGGCAAGGCATTTCTGGTCGCGGGCGCGGTGTTCGCCCTCTCGGCCTGCACCTCGATTCGCGAACCGCGCGGCTATATCGTCGACGGCTCGCTGGTCGATGTGATCCAGCCCGGCATCGACAACCAGCGTTCGGTCGAACAGACGCTCGGCCGCCCGACCTTCACCAGCCAGTACGGCGATCCGACCTGGTATTACGTCTCCAGCACCACCGGCCGCCGGCCCTTCGTGCGCCCGACGATCCAGCAGCATTCGGTGCTGGCGGTGAAGTTCGATGCGGCGGGCAATGTCGTCGCCTCGGATCGCAGCGGGATCGACAAGGTGGTCTACCTCTCGCCCGAGAGCGACCAGACCCCGACGCTGGGCCGCGAGCGCAGCTTCCTCGAAGACCTGTTCGGCAATATCGGTACGGTCGGAGCGCCGGGCACCGGAGGCGGCGCCGGCCCGGGCCCGGGCGGCTGAGGTCGCAACCTCGCCCGTGCGCTTGACCGTGCGTGGGCGCTCCCCATATCGCTCGCATGGCTGACACAGATTCCCGCCACGGGCTGACGCCCTGGCATTCCACCACCATCATCGGCGTCAAGCGCGGCGATACCACGGTCATTGCCGGAGACGGACAGGTCTCCATGGGCAACACCGTGATGAAGCCCAACGCCAAGAAGGTCCGCCGGATCGGCGCCAAGGATGACAAGGGGGTGGAAACGGTGGTCGCCGGCTTTGCCGGCGCGACCGCCGATGCCTTCACCCTGTTCGAACGGCTCGAGAAGAAGCTCGATCAGTACAACGGCCAATTGCTCCGCGCCGCGGTCGAGATGACCAAGGAATGGCGGATGGACAAATACCTCCGCAATCTCGAAGCGCTGATGATCGTCGCGGATAAGGACAACCTTCTCGTCCTCACCGGCAATGGCGACGTGCTCGAGCCCGAAGGCGGGATCGCCGCGATCGGCTCGGGGGGCAATTTCGCGCTCGCCGCGGCCAAGGCGCTCACCGATTACGAGGACGATCCCGAGAAGATCGCGCGCAAGGCCATGGCGGTGGCGGCGGATGTCTGCGTCTTCACCAATGGCAATGTGACGCTCGAAACCGTCTGACCCCTCGTATTCTCCCGCGCCGACACCCTCGAGACGGGCGGCGCGAACCTCAACGGAAAACTGTCGATTCTATGATCCAGGCCCTCACCCCCAAGGCGATCGTCGCCGCCCTCGACGAGCACATCATCGGTCAGAACGAAGCCAAGCGCGCGGTCGCCGTCGCGCTGCGCAACCGCTGGCGCCGCCAGCAGCTCG
Source organism: Alphaproteobacteria bacterium (assembly GCA_018828205.1). Classification (GTDB taxonomy): domain Bacteria; phylum Pseudomonadota; class Alphaproteobacteria; order Sphingomonadales; family Sphingomonadaceae; genus Qipengyuania. The sequence continues at coordinate 7,374 of JAHJWA010000026.1, read as the reverse complement.
GCCCCGAGCTGCGCGACGAGGTCACGCCCAAGAACATATTGATGATCGGCCCCACGGGCTGCGGCAAGACCGAGATCAGCCGCCGGCTGGCCAAGCTCGCCGAGGCCCCCTTCGTCAAGGTCGAGGCGACCAAGTTCACCGAGGTCGGCTATGTTGGCCGCGATGTCGAGCAGATCGCCCGCGACCTCGTCGAGGAAGCGATCCGGCTCGAGAAGGAGCGCCGCCGCGAGGCGGTGCGCGAATCCGCCAGCGAGGCGGCGATGGATCGGCTGCTGGTCGCGCTGGTGGGCGACAACGCCTCGGAAGCCACCCGCGAGGCCTTCCGCGAGCGGATCGTCCAGAACGCGATGAACGACACCGAGGTCGAGATCGAGGTCCGCGATGCGCCCAGCAAAGGGATGGACATCCCCGGCATGCCCGGCGGGGTCGGGATGATCGATCTCTCCGACATGCTCGGCAAGGCGATGGGCAAATCGGCCGCAAAGCGCCGCAAGCTCAAGGTCCCCGATGCCTGGGACAAGCTGGTCGAGGAAGAGGCCGAGAAGCGGATGGACCAGGACGATGTCGCCCGCGTCGCGCTCGAGAACGCCGAGACCAACGGGATCGTCTTCCTCGACGAGATCGACAAGATCGCGGTTTCCGACGTGCGCGGCGGATCGGTCAGCCGCGAGGGCGTCCAGCGCGATCTGCTGCCGCTGATCGAGGGCACCACGGTCGCGACCAAATACGGGCCGATGAAGACCGACCACGTGCTCTTCATCGCCAGCGGCGCCTTCCACGTCGCCAAGCCCTCCGACATGCTCCCCGAACTTCAGGGCCGCCTGCCGATCCGGGTCGAACTGCGCGCGCTGACCGAGGCGGATTTCGTCCGCATCCTGTCGGAAACCCGCGCCAATCTGGTCGAGCAGTACCGCGCCTTGCTGGGCACCGAGGGCGTCACGCTCGACATCCGCGACGAGGCGGTGGCCGAGGTCGCCAAGATCGCCGCGCAGGTCAACGAGAGCATCGAGAACATCGGCGCGCGGCGGCTGCAGACGGTGATGGAGCGGCTGCTCGAGGATATCAGTTTCGAGGCCGAGGAACACGGCGGCGAGACGGTGACGGTCGACGCCGCCTATGTCCGCGAAAGGCTCGACGATCTGGCGGGCGACAAGGATCTGAGCAAGTATATCCTGTAGCCCACTCAAGGGGGACGAGAACGAGAGCTGCAGTGCAGCCGGCCAGCCCGCAGGCTAGAGCTTGAGTTCGCTGACATCCTGATAATTGCCGATCGTCCCGCGCGGGAATGCGTTGAAGGCGATCGAATGCCGGTTCTCGTCCGACCGGTTCACTTCCACGAAATGCAGGATGGAGCTGGAGAACAACACCAGATCGCCCTGCTTCGGGATTATCGCATTGCGCTGGGCGTTGTAGATGCTGGTCTTCTCCTGGTTTACCGCCATCTCGATCTGACGATATCCATTGGTTCTTTCGAACACCATGTTGCCCGGCGGATCGGGCAATGGGGCGTAGTAGAGCGAACCGGACACCAGCGAGTTGGAGTGCGTGTGCGCATGCATTCCGACGCCCGGCGGGTTCATGAGGGCCCAGCTCTGCGTCACCGCCAATTCGTGGCAGATACCCAGCACCTCCTGCGCAAAGGTGGCCAGCGCGGTGTCGACCGCCTCGCGCAGCGATGCCAGTTCGGGCCTTTGAAAGAGATAAAGGTCTTCCGAGATGTGGTTCATCTGGTTTTGCTGCATCTTGACCGACTTGATGAAGTCGATCTGCGTCGCGCTGATGGCGTGAGCGATGTTCGTGATAAAGTGCGGCTCTGCGAAGAGCGGTTTTACTGCGAAATCGCGAACGGCCTGTGTCCCCTGAGCCATCTGTTACCCCCCTGCCGACCCCATTCGGCTGGGTATTCCTAGTGCGTCCTTGGCGTTATGATCAAGAGGAGGTGTCCGGCGTGCGCTTCGGCCGCCCACTTGCCGGCGACTTTGCATCCATTCCCGGCGATCTCGTACGGACTGCATGCACCGGAAGTGCGCGGCCACTTTGCTGCGGTTCGTGCTCCAAGCGGCGCGATATCCAATCGCCCGCTAACGGACCCGCCCCCGCACTGCCCAAATAGCACTTTCCTGCACGTTCCTTTTATGTTCCATACTCGCGAATGAGCAAAGATCGTGAGTCCCCGGGCCACTCCGAGCGCCCGGCCACCACTGCGCGCCGAGCGGCCCGATGATGCGCCTCCCATGCCGGACACATCGGCGCTCGCGGTCGCCCTCGAGCGGCTCGAACCGGTGCTTGTGCCCGAGCGGATGCCGCCGGAGGAACTCGACATCGAGCTCGAGGTCGCGGATATCCTGCAGGGCGAGGAGTTCGAACGAAGGCTCGAGGCCGCCAAGCAAGGCTGCAACATCGGGACCGACGGGGAGATGGTCGCGGACCCGCCGGGCGGCAAGCAGCGCGCCGATTCGCGTTCCAGGCCTAAACTTCCCTAAACTTCCGCGCGTTCGGGCCGGCGTTCCGCGGCCTGTCGCTGCCACATCTCGGCGTAGAGCCCGTCGTGGCGCAGCAATTCGCGGTGCGAGCCGGTCTCGTGGACACGGCCTTCGTCGAGCACGATGATCCGGTCGGCGGAGGCGATGGTCGAGAGGCGATGCGCGATCGCCAGCGTGGTGCGGCCCTTCGACACGCGCTGCAGCGTCTGCAGAATGTCCTGCTCGGTCCTCGAATCCAGCGCGCTGGTCGCCTCGTCGAGGACCACGATCGGCGGGTTCTTGAGCAGCGTGCGCGCGATCGCGACGCGCTGCTTCTCTCCCCCCGAGAGCTTGAGCCCGCGCTCGCCGACCTCGGTGTCGAAGCCCGCGGGCAGCCGCTCAATAAAGGGCAGGATCGCCGCATCGCGCGCGGCCTGTTCGATCTGCTCCGGGGTGGCGCCCTCCTGGCCATAGGCGATGTTATAGCCCACCGTGTCGTTGAACAGCACGGTGTCCTGCGGGACGATGCCGATATGCGCGCGCAGGCTGTCCTGCCGGACGTGCGCGATATCCTGCCCGTCGATCAGGATGCGCCCGCTCTGCGGATCGTAGAAGCGGAACAACAGCCGCGCGATCGTGCTCTTGCCCGCGCCCGAGGGGCCGACGATCGCCAGCGTAGTCCCGGCGGGGACCTCGAAGCTGAGCCCCTGCAGGATCGTGCGGTCCGCATCATAGCCGAACACGACTTTGTCGAAGGTGACCGAGGGCCGGCCCACCACCAGCGCCGGGGCGCCGGGCGCGTCCGCGACCTCGACCCCGGTGTCCATCAGATGGAACATCTGCGCCATGTCGACCAGCCCCTGGCGGATCGTGCGATAGACCACGCCGAGCAGATCGAGCGGGCGGAACAGCTGGAGCAGATAGGTGTTCACGAACACCAGATCGCCCACGGTCAGCTCGCCGCGGCTCCAGCCCCATACGGTATAGGCCATCGCGCCTGCCATCAGCGCATTGGTGATCAGCGCCTGGGTGATGTTGAGCAGGCCGAGCGAGGTGTCGGACTTGATCGCGGCTTCGGAATAGGCATGCGCCGCGCGCGAATAGCGCTCTTCCTCGCGGTGCTCGGCGCCGAAATATTTGACCGTCTCGTAATTCAGCAGCGAATCGACCGCGCGCGACAGCGCGGTTCCGTCGAGATCGTTCATCTCGCGGCGCAGATCGGTGCGCCATTCGGTGATCCGCTGGGTGACGACGATATAGGCCACCACCGCCAGGGCGGTTGCGGCCACCAGCCCGAGCCCGAAGTTGAAATAGAAGATCACCCCCACCGCGATCAGCTCGATGACGGTCGGGGCGATGTTGAAGAGCAGGAAATAGAGCATGCTATCGATGCTCTTGGTGCCGCGCTCGATGATCTTGGTGACCTCGCCCGTCCGGCGCGACAGGTGGAAGCGCAGCGACAGCCGGTGGAGGCGCTGGAACACGTCGACCGCGAGGTTGCGCGTGGCTTCCTGGCCGACGCGTTCGAAGACGATGTTGCGCAGATTGTCGAAGACGGTCGCGGAGAAGCGCCCCAGACCATAGGCCAGCACCAGCGCCAGCGCGACCATCACCGCCTCATTGCCCGGGGCCGACATGGCATCGACCGCCCGTTTGTAGGCGAAGGGCAGCGCCAGCATCACCCCCTTGGCCAGCAGCACCAGCAGCAATGCCACCGCGATCCGGCGCTTGAGCTGAGGATTGCCGTGGGGCCAGAGATAGGGAAGGAAGCGCCGCAAGGTCGCCCAGCTCTCGGCGTCGCGCGGGGTGCTGGAAGTTATCGTGTCGGGGGGCATGGGTTGGGCATTTGGGGCGGCGCGGCGCTTTGCACAAGCGCCGCCCTCCGATCACCGCCCCGTCCTCGCATCGTCACGACATTGTTACGACCCGATCCGCGAGGGGTAGAAGATCTGCCTGGTCGCGGGAGTGGCCTCCACGCCGTCGGGCAGATCGAACAGGATGCGGCGATCGGCGAAATCGATCGCCACGCGGTCGAAGGCGCGCAGGCTCCGCATGCCCAGGATCAGCGCGGGCCGGTCGTCGAGACCGAGCTGCGCGAACACCGGACTGTCGGCATAGCCGATCGGCACCCGCGTCATCGTCATCCCGCCGATCCGCAAGGTCCCCGCAATGGCGAGATCGCTGCGGAGTTCGAAGCCGTTGACGTCGGTGGTGAACAATTCGGCGTGGTGGCGCGCGCCAAGCCGGCGGCGCAGCGCGGCATTGCCATGCGAACCGGCGGCGCCGGTGTCGATGATGATCGCGGTGCGCACCCCGTCGATCCGGGCGTCGGTGATGATCATCTGCCCCAGCTTGCGCCGCGCCCGGACAACGATCTCGTACCCCGTCGCGCGGTCGTCATGGGCATCGGCAACCGAGATGCTGTTCTGGCGGAAATCCATCAGCACCCGCAGATTCTGCAGGCTGTCGAGCCCGAGGATCCCGTCGGCGCCGACATGGCGGGCCTCGAGCAGCGGCGCGGTCAGCCCGTCGAGCCGGCGGTTGGCGAACTCCAGCCCGTCGAGCTCGATGGTCTCGACCATCCGGCTGCTGCCCATCGCGACCAGCAGCGCCCGGCCGGTCGGGACCAGCAGCAGGCGATCGGCGACGCGGTCGGTCACCACCGTGGCCTGCGCTCCGGTATCGATCAGGAACCGGAACGGTCCGACCCCCGCGATCGTGACCGGGACGGTCATTCGCAGATAGCGATCGAGAGCGATCGCGAAGTCTGCGATCGGGTTGGGCTGGCCGGCAAGCACGGGAGCGGGCGGCGCCTGACCTGCCTTCGCGGGTGCCGGATTCGACATCGCCAGAACCGCTGCCACGGCGGTCACTGCCGCCGCGAATATGATGCGTGCCATGACGCCTCTCCAATGCGAGAGATAGACCACGCCGCGATGGCCAAAAAACGGCAGCCAGCACCGCGGCGATCGGGGAGGGGCGGGATGAGGGCGCGCTTGGGGGGCTCAGCCCGCGGTGGTCTGCATCCGCCCGCCCGGCTGGGGTCCGGACGCGGGCCTCTGCCGGATCATCGCCCAGCTCTCGTGGACGACGCCGCGCCACCCGAACCAGATGACCGCGGCATAGGTCGCGGCTCCGGTGGCGGCGAGCGCGGCGAGGCCGAGGGGAGCCGGCCAGTCGGGCAGGATCATCCGCAAGCCGCTCACCGCCGCCGCCATCGCCGCGCAGGCGACGATCGCGGGCCAGATCGCCTTGCCCCATTCCCATACCGTCACCCCCACCACCGGCAGGGTCAGCGCGAGCGTGAAGGCGAGCAGCAACGGCGAGGCGACCCACCATGCATGGACCAGCCCCATCGCCCCGTATTCCACCCCGACCAGGAAGCCGGCGGTGAACAGCACCGCGCCGGCCAGGCTGGTATAGACGTAGATCCGCGGCCGACCGGTGGCGTTGGTCGCCGGGGTGCAGATGATCTCGAGCGAGCGGAACGGCATGATCAGCGCCAGGCTGGCGACGATCGGCACCATCGGCAGCCATTTCTCGCCGAACAGCGTGGCGATGGCTTCGGGAGCGGTCAGCGCGAGTCCGATATAGATAGGGCCGGTGACGATCGCGACGCTGCGCATCGAGCGCAGGAAATAGGGCGCCAGGCTGTGCCCGGCCTTGTGCAGCTCGGAGTAGGCCGGGAACGCCACCTCGTTGAGCGGGGGCAGGAAGCGGCCCGTCACGATCAGCGTGAGGAACAGCGCCTCGGCATAGAGCCCCAGGTCATAGGGCTCGAAGGTCCGCCCCGCGATGAAGATGTCGCTCTGGCTCTGCACGATCCACAGCATCTGGCACAGCGTCATCGCCCCGCCGTAGCTGACCATGGCGCCCGCACCCCTGAGGTCGAACACGGGCAGGGTGAGCGGCCAGGCGCCGATCGTCAGCGCGACCGCGCGGACCGCGAAGGAGACGATCGGCGCCCAGACCAGCGCCCAGACGCCAAAGCCATACCACGCCATCACCAGCGCGGTGATCGCCCCCGCGATCGCGGCGATCATATTGGCGATCGCCTGGGTACGGAACGAGAGCTCGCGCGACAGCAAGGCGCTGGGCAGGGCTATAAAGGGCGTGGTGAGGAACAGCAGCGCCTGGATATGGAGCATGTCCTCGATCAGCGGCTCGCTGTAATAGAGCGCGGCATAGGGCGCGATCAGGATCTGCGCCGCGGCCAGTCCGAAATTGAGCACCAGCAGCATCGCGAAGGCCTGACCGATGTCGCGCTTGCCGATGCTCTCCTGCTGGATCAGCGAATTGGCGAAGCCCCATCCATTGAGGAAGGCCAGCGCGGCGAGCACCACCTGGCTCATCGCGAAGAGCCCGTAATCGCTGGGATCGAGCAAGCGCACCACCAGGAGCGTCGAACCCCAGGTGATGATCTGGGCGATGACCTGACTCCCATAACGCCAGGCGAGGGCGTCGCGCACGCGGGCGCCAAAGCCGTCGGGCGCGGGCCCGGTCGATGCCTGGGCCTTCCCGTCTGTGTTCACCGGCCCCTCGGGGCGCTCGTCCGCGCTGTGCATGGATAGAGGCGTAGAATCGAATCACAGCGAAAGCGAGGTGCCAGTGAAGGGCCGGGTGGCGAGTCAGTGCGGAATCGGCGCGGGCGCGGGCTCCCGGGACGCGGTTCGCGGGCCTGAATCACCCCGGGACTCGCCCAGAACGCACCGGGAGAGAGCGAAACGGTTCGCTTGCCACCCCGGGAGAGCTCCCAGATGACGCTTTGGGGACACGCTGAAACCCGCAGAATTCTCCCGTTTTTCGACGCTCGCGAAATAAAATTGCAAAAACCCGTTGACCCGAAACGAAGCTTCTCATAGATGACCTCTCACCGGAGCGAAGCAGCCCAATCAAACGGGTTCGGCGCTCT